>JAISTN010000388.1 GCA_031272565.1 Bifidobacteriaceae bacterium | reverse complement strand
CTTCCGCCCAGAACTCGGGCAGGCCGCGGGCGGGCGCCATCGGCGGTAACCTGGCAGACGGACCATTGTTAAGCGGCGAAAGGCGCGGCCGGATGCAGCCCCTGATGAAACCCCCAGAGTATGTCTCTACCCTGGCGGACGGCACCGTTAAACAACTCAACCCGTTTACCGGCACCGAAGTGTGGACCGTAGCCGGCCGGGGCAACCGGCCGCTCGGCATCCAGCGGCGCGACCCGCAGCCGCTGGACCCGGCCCAGGCCGGCGCCCACTGCGTGTTTTGCGAACGCCGCTACCGCGACACCCCACCGGAAAAGGCCCGCGTGGTGCGGGGCGCGGACGGCACCTGGCAAACCCAGCGCCTGACCATGGCGGAAGACCTCAACGCCACGGTGGCCGAATTTCGCCGCATCCCCAACCTGTTCGAGATCCTGTCCTACAACTACTGGCACGCCAACTACGGCTATACCCTGAACGACCAGTTGCGGGCCCACGCCGGCGCCTACCTGGCACAGGCCGCCGGGCGGGCCCACCTGGACCAGGTGCTACGCGGCAAGCTGAAGGCGATGGGCGTGACGGACCCGAATCCCACCGAGGCAGACCTGCTGGAAGCCGCCCACGGCTTCTTCGCCTCCGGCCACGACGTCATTGTGGCCCGCCGCCACTTTGTGGACGGGGCAACCGATGACGCGGCCTTGGCCTCGGCCGGCAGCCTCAGCCTGGAAGAACACCGGCAGTTCCTGGGGCTGACCGTCGAAGCGGCCCAGGACCTGTTTGCCCAGAACCGCTACGCCCGCTACGTGGCGGTGTTCCAGAACTGGCTGCGCCCGGCCGGCGCCTCACTGGACCACTTGCACAAGCAGTTGGTCGCCATCGACGAGCGGGGCGTGCAGCACGGCCTGGCTTTGGAACGTCTGCGGGCCAACCCGGACATGTACAACGAGGACGCCGCCAACTATGCGGCCTTCAAGAACCTGGTGATCGCGGAAAACGAGTTCGCCTTAGCCTTTGCCGGCTACGGCCACCGCTACCCGACCATTGAGATCTACTCCAAGTCCGAGGCCCCCGATCCGTGGGACCACCGCCCGGCGGAATTAACAGACATGTCGAACATGATCCACGCCATGCATGCCGCCACCGGGGTCGATGTGCCCTGCAACGAGGAGTGGCACTACCGGCCCATCGATTCGGAGGCGCCCATGCCGTGGCGGGTGATCCTGAAATGGCGCATCTCCACCCTGGCCGGTTTTGAGGGGGCCACCAAGATCTACCTCAACACAATCGACCCGTACTCCCTGCGTGACCGGGTAGTGCCGGTGTTGTATCAACTGCGGTCCGCGGGGGCCATCGCCCAGGACATCAAGATCGCCACCGAATGCGACTGCCGCCCCAACCCGCTGCGTTACACGGTCAACCGTAAGGGCGAATAGCGGCGCCGGGCGCGGAAGTGGCGGGGCCAGAGCCGGCTAGGCGGCGGGCCGCCAGCGGGCCCAGCAACCCGGACGCCATCGGACACCGGAATTGGGGTGAAGGTCGCTGGCAGGGGATAATCCCAGCGTGGACACCTCAGCCCTATACCGCGCCATCGATGCCCTGAGCGTGCCCGCCCGCCAGCGCTATCTGGCCCAAGTGGCCCTTGGCCTGCCACCTGCGGAGTTGACCGCGTTGATGAAGGAACTGGCGCAAGGGTCGCTGTTTGGCCGCCACCTGTCGTTGACCCTGGCCCGGATTGCCGGCCGGGCCGACCAGATGCTGGCCTTGGTGACCGACCCGAACGTGGGCCCAGGCGCCATCGCCTCGGCCGTCAAGCTGGGCCAGGCCGAACCGATCGCGGAGTTGTTTGGCCAGTTGCCGCGGCGACATCGCCAGGCCCTGTACCAGGCTTTGACGGAAGCCAGGGCCACCGCGGTGGCGGATCAGTTGGCTCCCCAGGCGCTGGAGTTGTACGGCCCGGCCGCCGCCGCCGCCCTGTTGGGGGCGTGCAGCCCGGCCGTGGCAGCCGAACTGTTGCCGGAGGTGCTGCACACCGCCGGCAAGGTTGGCCACACCACCTTGGTGACCTTGACCGCCCGCCTGCCGGGCGTGGTCAGCGCCGCCCTGGCGGCCCACATCCGGCCCATGCCGCCACGGATGCGCCGGCAGGAGGTGGCCGCCCGCATCAACCTGATGGCCATGCTGGCCCAGACCCGCCCCGAGAGCGTCTTCGCCCTGTTCGAGGACCAACTGCCGCCTGCCAGCCCCAAGGCCATCCGCTGCGTCGAACACCTGGTGCGGCATGACCCGGGCCGGATCGTGACCATGTTGTCCGATGTCGATTGGCGGGTCCGGCGGTCATACCTGACCCGGTCGGTGGCCAAGTCACTGGTCAAGGCCGGCAAGGCCCAGGCCATGGTGGAGCCCTTGTGGGCCGATGTCGAGGCCGGGCACACGGCCGCCTATTGCCGCCTGTTGAAGGCCGCTCCGCCTAGCGTCCGCTCCGGTTTGATCAAGCCAGCCTGGTTGGATGATCCGCCGCGCGGCGCGGCCTTCACCTACGCCGTGCTGGATCTGTTCCCACAGGCGGAACGGCACGCCTGTGCCCGGGCGCTGGCCGGGCGGCATCGGGAATCGGAGTACCGCCAAGCCGAGGCCCGCTCGTTTGGCCCGCTGCCGGAAGCCCTGGAACTGCTACGACAGCTCACCGAACGTGCCAACCCGGAAGACCGGGCGGCCGGCTACGCCTACTTAGTGCGTTGCGCTTTGCGCGAACGCTCGGCGGCGGCCCTGGAGGCGGCTTTGACCGGCTTGACCGAGTTGGCGGCCGATGGCGACCAGGTCCGTCAGGCCGTGATCCACACCCTGGCGGCCCACTTGAACGAGGCCCGGCTGTTGACCCCGGCCGCCCTGGACTGGCTGAAGGGATTGGCCGCCGCCGCCAACGACGCGGCGGACACTTCCGCCCAGACGGCGTCGCTGTTGGTCAGCCTGGCGGTCCGGATTGTCGACGAGGCCGTGCGGGAAGGCAACGAACCGATCAAACAGGGGGCGCTGGCACTGCTGGAACAGCAGTTGACGCCGGCCGTCCAGTCCGAGTTCCGCCTGCGGGGCGCCGCCCGCGAAACCGTGGTGACGGTGCTGCCGGTGGTCCGCCCGTGGGCCCGGACCCTCTCCCTGCCGCAGGCACTGCACCTGGCCCGGCGGTTGGATTCGTCGCGCGACCCCCGGGTGTGGGACATCACTGGGCCGTGGCTGCTGAACGCGGCCATTCAGCCTGGGCCGTGGCAGCGCTGGGCCATCGCGGCGGCCCTGGTGGACCCACGCCACCAAAACGAGCGCCTGGAGCAGATCCTGGAGGCCCAGCCTTCCGCCGCCTACATCGCCACCTGCACTGACCTGTTGATCCGGCGCCGCACCGATCTGCTGGACCGCTACCTGGTGGCCAAGCCGCCAGGCGGACCGTTCGAGACCCAGGCCCGTTTCTTCTTGCCGATTCGCCAGGCCCGGGCGGTGTCCGGCCGGGTGGTTGGCCGGTGGTTGCCCCGCCAGCAGCAGGCCTACGCGGAGGCGCTGGCGGAGCGGATGGCGACCAAGAAGCGCCATCCAGTGAGTTGGCACCGGGCGTTGAGCCTGATCGGCTGGTGCACCTCGGCCGATCCGTTCCGGTTGGGGCCCTACCTGGCCAGCTCGGACCCGGAGGTAGTGGCCGGCGCCCTGACTGCGCTGCGCCTGAACGAGAACCCGTTGGGCGCCGCCCAGACGTTGCTGGAGCATGTGGCCGGCGACCAGGCTGATGCCGCGGTCTATGCACTGGCGCCCGCACTGCGCCGGCTGCCGGCCGACCAGGTGCAACAGTTGCTGCAGCCGTTCTTGACCGGCCAGCGGCCGGCCACCGTCAACGCCCTGAGCGAGCTGGTCCGGCTGGCCAGCGTCACCCGCCTGCCCGGCCTGGTGCCGCTGCTGCGGTCCGCCTTTGCCTGGCCCGATCTGGCCCGGGACGTGGCCGGCGTCATCATCCAGGCGCTGGCGCCGTACGCCGACCAGGTGAAGGACCTCTACGAAGAGGTCACGTTCATGGCCCCGGCCATGGCGCGGGCCATCATCTTGTCGCCGCCTTCCGTGTCCCTGCCGCCGCGGGCCCGGCCCATCGTGGCCGATGCCGTGTCGCAGGCCCTGGCCTGTGCGGACCGGAGCGTCCGCTTGGCAGCCCGGGCCGTTTACCACAAGCACGCGCCGTGGGCGCCCGAAGGCGCCGAGGTGTTGGCCGCCCAACTGTGGGACCCGGACAACCCGCAGTGGGAGGAGTACGCGCGGACCTTGGCGCATGTCGCCGCCTATGGCGTGGCCAACGAGGTGCTGTATGAATGCTGCTCCGAGTTGATGGAGTACGCCAACGACGCGATGGACTCGACGCTGCCCGGAGTTCACCTTGACCTGCCCAACCTGAGGCGGGTGGCGGCCGTGGTGCGGGCGCTGATTGCGCAGCCGATCGACCAGACGCCGCCAGCGTTGGACACGCTGCAGTCTTTGGCCGAATTGCTGGCCACCCGGGAGGAGACGTTCTTCCTGGCCCTTGAGGCTCAGTGCCGCCTGGCTTTCCGGGTGGAGCCGCCGGTTTTCAAGCCGGTGCAGTTTGACCAGGTGGCGGCGCTGGTGGCGACCAGGCCTTGGGCCGTGCACCCGGCGGCGCACCTGGTGGAGCGGGCCTTCGATGCCACCTATGCCGCCATCAATGAACAGGCCGTCTGCCAGGCGGCGGCCCGGATTGCCCAGACGCCCCAGGCGTTGTTGGCGCTGCCCCTGGTGGCGGGCGCCGCGGCCAGCGCCGGCTGGCCGCGCCGCTGGCGCGACGTGGTGGTGGCCCTGCGGGCCCACCCGGACCCGGCGGTGCGGGCCGCCTCCCGCAGGGTCGACATGTCCGCCCGCCCGTAACGAGCGGTT
>JAISTN010000366.1 GCA_031272565.1 Bifidobacteriaceae bacterium | reverse complement strand
GGGTGGCCGGGCCGGCGACATCGAACACCTACGTAGTCAAAGCGGAGGATGCCGGCAAGGCGCTGTGGGTCCGGGCCAAGGCGACGGCTGACAACTACTTGACAGGCTTCGCCCAAACCGGGCCCCTGCCGCAGGTGCCGCCGTTGAGCTTGGGGTCGGTGGCGGTGACGGGGACGGCGGCGGTGGGCGGCCGGCTTGAGGCGACGTTGAACGGCTTGGCCCCGGCGGATGCGACCGTGGCCTACCAGTGGTTCCGGGGCACGTCCACGATTGCGGGGGCGACTACGGGTATCTACACGTTGATGGCGGCCGATGCCGGGCGGGACATTGTGTTGAAAGTGACGGTGTCGAAGCCGGGCTTGACGGCGGTGACCAAGTATTCGAACCATGTGCAGGTGCTGGGTATTACCAGGGCTGAGGTGGCGGGTGTCCCGGCGGTGGGTAGCACCCTTCAGGTGGGGGTTGACTACCTGCCAGCTACGGCCGGTCTGGCCTACCAGTGGTTTAGGGGGACTGCCGCAATTGCGGGGGCGACACGGGCCGCTTACACGTTGGCGGCGGCCGATGCCGGCCGGGACTTGGTAGTGAAGGTGACGGCTTCGGTACCAGGACTGACGGCGGTGACAAAGTATTCGAACCATGTGCAGGTGCTGGGTATTACCAGGGCTGAGGTGGCGGGTGTCCCGGCGGTGGGTAGCACCCTTCAGGTGGGGGTTGACTACTTGCCGGCCACGGCCAGCTTGACCTACCAATGGTTCCGGGGCACGTCCGCGGTCAAGGGGGCGACACAGGCGACGTATACCTTGACGGCGGCCGATGCCGGCCAGGACCTGGTGGTGAAGGTGACGGTGTCGTTGGACGGTGTGGGTAGTCAGGTGAAGTATTCGAATCACGTGTTGGTGCCGGCGGGAGTGTCATAGGCGCTCGCCTCTGGGCTTGCCGCACAGGCGCCCTGCCGGAGCCGTTGAGGGGCAATACTCACCGCGCCGGCCGGGATGCCGTGGGCGTGTAGGCTAATTCTTGCCGCCCACGTTGGCCTCCCCAGCCGCGGCGGCGCCCCATAATTCCACACGCCCCCTCGGACCTTCCGAACCCCCCTCTGAAGGATAATTCAATGCGCCCTATTCGCCTTCCCCTAATTGCTTCGTCCTGCCTGGCCGCATTGGTGGCTGTCACCTTGACTCCACTCAGCCCGGCCCAAGCCACCCCCACCGCCGGCCTAGCTGACAACCAACCTGCTGCCGTCGCGGCTGCGGCGCCTGGAGGCCCCGCTGTCGCGGATCCGGTCGTGGAGCCGGAGCCCGTCGCAGACTCCGCCCCTGCGGTGGCCGACCCAGTGGCCCAACCGGCCGATCCGGAACCCGAGGTAGCCGAGCCGGTGGGCCCGGACGAGACCGGCCCCACCGGCCTGGAAGAATCCGCCATCGACCTGCAGCCTGTGCTTGAGGCCAACTACGCGCCCTACGTGGCAGCGCAAGACCCACTGCCAAGCTCCTACGACCTGCGGGTGGCCCACCCCACCTGGGTGACACCAGTCAAGAACCAAATCGGCGACCGCTGCTGGGCCTATGCCGTGATTGCCTCGGCCGAATCAAGCATCGCTCGCAACGGGGCCGTCTCTGCAATGACCGACCTTTCGGAAGCCCAGTTATACGCCGCCACCCGGGCCACTGACCAGCGCGCTGGTCAGCCTAACGCTGGCACGTCGCAAGGCGGCTTGGCAGAAGACGCTGCGACGGTGTGGTCGCTGTGGCGCGGTGTGCGGACAGAGGACGCCTACCCGATTGCCCGGGTCGGTGAGACCTTTACCGTCGAGGACCAGAACAGTTCAGACTTCCACCTGCAGAACTGGTTGATCTTCCCGGCTCCCCGCAACGATCAGGGAGAATACGTCCAGGCGAACGTGGATGCCATTAAGGCGGCCATTCGCGAACTGGGCGCCCTTACCATCATGTACTCCACAACTGCCCAGAATGCCTACAACTCGAACAGGGCGGCCTACTACTCGTGGCGGCCGGAAGAGTTGCATTGGTCGAACCATGCTGTGGCGGTGATCGGTTGGGACGACAACTACCCCAAGGAGAACTTCACCGTCACGCCACCGGCCGATGGCGCCTTCTTGATCAAGAACAGTTGGGGCACCGGTTGGGGTGACCAGGGCTACTTCTGGCTGTCGTACTATTCGTACGCCATATACACTGCCTCCCACTTTGACTTGAAGGCCGCGGGCGACGCACCAGGCGGCGACGGCTGGGAGCACAACTATGGTTGGGACGTTGGTGGTTGGTGGGGCGGGACAGTCCCGGGCCAGGCGACGGCCAGTGTGTTTACTTCCGGTGAGGGCTTGCAGGATCTGGGTGCGGTGCAGTTTGTGACTCCGGAGCCGCAGATGTCGTATGAAATCCAGGTCTTGGTTGGTGGCACGAGTGGCGCTCAAAGCGGTGTGGCGCAGTCGATCACAGCTTCGGGCGGCACGGTGCTGACCGGGACGGAGACGTTCGCCGGTTGGCACACGGTTGATCTGCCGCGGGCGGTTCGGCTTGATCCGGGTACGCGCTTCACGGTGGTGGTGAAGTTCACGGCTGCTGCCGGTGGTGGCCTGGGTGCGGTGCCAATTGACCAATCGGCTCCCAACTCGGGTGCGACGGTGCTTGGCCGCAGTTATGTGCTGGTCAACGGACAATGGAGCGACCTGGCGGCGCGGGACACCTACGGGTACCGCTACCGGGCCAACATCAAGGCTTTCACCTCGGATGTGGTGGCGACTACTCAGGTGGCGGTGGGTCACGTGTTCGTCTCTGGCGTGCCGCAAATAGGTGAGACGCTGACGGCGACCATGCCAACTACCGTGCCGGCGAGTGCAACTGTGTCCTACACCTGGTTACGGGATGGCAACCCGATCAGCGGTG
>JAISTN010000253.1 GCA_031272565.1 Bifidobacteriaceae bacterium | reverse complement strand
CCTGGTGGCGGCCTAGGTGGCCCGTTGGCTGGGCGTTGACGCTGGTGCCGCCCGGGTGGGGGTGGCCTTGTCTGACCCGGCCGGCGTGCTGGCCATGCCGCTGGAGACGATCGACCGGCGCGGGCTGGACGACCTGGCGGTGGCGGCCCGGCTGGCCGGCCTGGCGGCGGAGCACCAGGTCAGCACCGTGGTGGTGGGCCTGCCGTTGCATCTGAACGGCACCCAGGGGGCGGCGGCCCAGGCGGCCCTGGCCCTGGTAGAACACCTCAAGGCGGCCCTCGGTGAAGGGCCGGCCGCGCCACGGGTGGTGCTGCAGGATGAACGCGGCTCGACCGTCCAGGCCCACGGCCTGCTGCGGCAGGCCGGGCGTTCCAGCAAGAGGCACCGGCCGGTGGTAGACCAGGTGGCGGCGGTGGTGATTCTGCAGGCGGCCCTGGATGCCACCTCTAAGGAAAAATAACGTTTCGGTAACAGGTCGGTTCGACTAGACCGCTGTTGCACCCGGGGCGTTGGATTTTGCCGCGGCGGGCCTAGGCCCGGCAAGGCAAAGGAGCGCGGCGGTAGCAGGGAGGCAGCCCGCTTGGCGATTACGCCACGGGGTCGCTCCCGGTGCCGCCGGCCGGCGCTCTGGGCGCAGGCCTACCGGGCCAAACAGCGTCTAACCTGGGGAACAAGGGGGGCATGTGGCTGGCGATTGGGATCCCTTTGCCGATGAGGAAGAGGAAGAACAGCAGTATGTCTTCCCGCCCGTGCCGGCTGGTCCACCATCGCGCCGCGCCCTGCGTGAGGCGGAGCGTGAAGTCAGCCATGAGGAGGTCCGGCGCAAGCGTTCAGCGGGCTTGAACGCGGTCATCACGGTGCTGATAGTGGTGGCGTTGGGCGCCATCGGCTTCTTTGCCGGTGTGCCGATCTATAAGGCCATGACCAAGCCGGAGGCGACCGAGCCGGCGGTGATCACCGACTATCCCGGGCCTGGGGAAGGTGAAGTCACAGTGGTGGTCAACCCGGGTGACACGGGTGACATCATCGCCGATTCTCTGTTCCAAGCGGACGTTGTGGCCACCGCCAAGGCCTTCATCACGGCCTGCGGCGAGAACACCGGGTGCGGCGCCATCCAGCCCGGCACGTACACCCTGAAGAAGCAGATGAAGGCCGATGACGCGGTTGAGGCCCTGCTGGACCCGGCCAACCGCGAAGTGGTTTCGATCACGGTGCCGGAAGGCTGGCGGACGGACCAGATCTACGCCCTGATCGCGGAGAAGCTGGACGTGCCGCTGGCCGATGTCGAGGCGGCGGCAGCCGACACGACCGCCATCGGGCTGCCACCGGAGGCGGAAGGCCTGGTGGAAGGCTGGCTGTTCCCGGACACCTACAACATTGGCCCAGATTCGACACCCACCACGCTGTTGGCCACCATGGTGACGCAGACTTCACGGGTGCTGAACGAGATCGGCGTGCCGGGGGAGCAGCGCCACGATGTGATCATCTTGGCCTCGCTGGTGGAGAAGGAAACCCGCCGGGCAGAAGACCGGGGCAAGGCGGCCCGGGTCTTCCTGAACCGGATTGAGCAGGGCATGAAGCTGCAATCCGACGCCACCGTGGTCTACGGGGTGGGGCGGTTTGACGACAACGTCTTCACCAGCGACGAGGAGCGGGCGGATCCGAACCCGTACAACACCTATGTGGTGGACGGCCTGCCGGTTGGCGCCATCTGCAACCCCGGCCGGGATGCGATCCGGGCGGCCTACCAGCCCACCGAGGGCGATTGGCTGTACATGGTGGTGGTGAATGATGACACGGGCGAGGTCGAATTCAACGACACGGCGGAGGGCCACGAGGCCTCGTTCGAGAAGTACAAGCAGTGGCTGGCCGATCACGGCGGGACGGCTTCCGGCACACCGGCGGCTGAGACCTCCAGCGAAGCGCCGGCCGAGTGACCGCGGACGTGGCCCGGCGGGCGGCCGTGTTGGGCCACCCCATCAGCCATTCGCTGTCGCCGCGGCTGCACCGCGCCGCCTATCAGGCGTTGGGCCTGGACTGGACCTATGAGGCGGTCGATGTCGATGAGGCGGCCTTTCCGGGCTGGCTGGCGGGCCTGGACGGCCAGTGGGCCGGCTTGTCGTTGACCATGCCCCTGAAGCGGGTGGTGTTGCCGCTGTTGGACCGGGTTGAGCCGTTGGCGGTGGCCGTGGGGGCCGCCAACACCGTGCTGTTCACACTGGACGGCACGCTGGGCGCCAACACCGATGTCTATGGCCTGGTCCAGGCCATCCGGGAGGCGGCGGCGCGGGCCGGCGTACCAGGCGAGGGCTTTGGCCGGGCGGTCATCTTGGGGGGTGGGGCCACGGCCGCCTCGGCCTTGGCGGCGGTGGCCGAGTTGGGCACCAGCCAGGCGGACGTCTATGTCCGGGCGGCGGCCCGTTGCGGACCGCTGCTGGCGGCGGCGGACCGCTTGGGCGTCAAGCCGGCATTGCGGCCGTGGAGCCAGGGGCGCGAGTGGATGGGCGACCTGGTGATCTGTACGCTGCCGGCCCACCAAGCGGACCCGTTGGCGGAAGCGGTGCGCTACCAGCGGCGGGTTTGGGGGCCGGTGCCGCGCGATGCGGTGCTGTTGGACGTGGCCTACGATCCGTGGCCCTCGGCCTTGGCGGGGGCCTGGGCCGATGCCGGCGGCACGGTCGCCCCCGGCCTGTCGATGCTGCTGCACCAGGCGGTGGAACAGGTCAGGCTGATGACCGGCCGCCCGGCGCCGGTTGAGGCGATGAGGGCAGCAGTAGAGTTGCCACCATGCGTTGGTTAACTGCCGGTGAGTCTCACGGACCTGCGATTCTAGGCGTCCTGGAGGGCGCCCCGGCCGGCATCGCCGTTACCACGGCCGATCTGCAAGCTGCCCTGGCCCGGCGGCGGTTGGGTTATGGGCGGGGCGCCCGGATGGGGTTTGAGGCCGATCTTGTGTCGGTCAAGGGAGGCCTGTGGCGAGGGCTGACTACCGGGGCGCCGGTGGCGATCGAGATCGCCAACACGGAGTGGCCCAAGTGGCAGGACGTGATGAGCCCGGACCCGGCGCCGGTGCCGGACACGGCCCGGGGGGCGGCCCTGACCCGGCCGCGGCCGGGCCACGCCGACCTGCCTGGCATGGCCAAGTACGGCCAGGCCGACGCCCGCGCCATCTTGGAGCGCTCCAGCGCCCGCGAAACGGCCGCCCGGGTGGCGCTGGGGGCGGTGGCGGAAGCGTTCTTGAGCCAAGCCCTGGGGGTGGGGTTGGCCAGCCATGTGGTGGCCCTGGGCGGGGTGGTGGCGCAGGCGGTGCAGCCGCGGCCGGAGGACCTGGCCCGGTTGGACGCCAGCCCGGTGCGGACTCTGGACGAGGTCGCGGCCGGCGCCATGATGGCCCGGATCGACCAGGCCCAGGCGGACGGCGACACGCTGGGCGGCGTGGTCGAGGTGATCGCCTATGGTGTGCCGGTTGGTTTGGGTTCGCACGTCCAGGCGGACCGGCGGCTGGATGCCCGCCTGGCGGGAGCGGTCATGAGCGTCCAGGCCATCAAAGGGGTGGAGATCGGCCTGGGCTTCGAGGCCGCCGCCCGGCCCGGTTCGGCCGCGCAGGATGAGATTCACCGGCGGGACGGCCGGGTGGCACGCGACACCAACCGCGCCGGCGGCCTGGAAGGCGGCATCGCCAACGGCGAGCCGATCGTGGTGCGGGCGGCCATGAAGCCCATCCCAACCGTGCCCAACGCCCTGGCCACCATCGACACCACGACGGGGCTGCCCGCCAAGGCCCACCCGCAGCGGTCCGACACCACGGCCGTGCCGGCCGCGGCGGTGGTCTGCCAGGCGATGGTGGCGCTGGTGCTGGCTCAGGCGGCCCTGGAAAAGCTGGGTGGCGACACCGTAGCGGAAGTGGTCCGCAACCTGGCCGGCTACCTGGAGTCGATCCCCGGGGCGCTGCGGTGATCGTGCTGATCGGCCCGCCCGGGGCCGGCAAGACCACCGTGGGTGGAACCCTGGCGCGGCGGCTGGGCTGGCCTTTTGTTGACACCGACCGGTTGGTGGAAGTGGCCTCCGGGCGCGCCATCGGCGACATCTTCGTGGCCGATGGCGAAGCGGCCTTCCGGGAGTTAGAGCAGGCCGCCGTGGCCCAGGCCTTGGAGGGCCAGGCGGACCAGGTGGTAGCCCTGGGTGGCGGCGCCCCAATGCTTGAGGCCAACCAGGCGGCCCTGGCGCGCCACACGGTGGTCTACCTTGAGGTGTCTGATGCGACGGCCATCCGGCGGGTCGGCCTGGCGGGGGGCGGCCGGCCTCTGCTGGCAGCCTCGCCGCGGGCGGCCTGGCGGGCGCAGATGGCCCAACGTGGGCCGGTCTACCGGCGGCTGGCCCAGGTGGTGGTGCCGGTGGACGGCCTGACGCCGCCGCAAATCGCGGCCCGGATCGAGGCCGCCGTGGGCGAGAGCCCACTAGAGTAGTCAATTGGCGGGAAGGGCCAAACCAACTCGCCACCGCCAGGAGTTCTAGCAAATGGATGAACCAGCCACCAGCATCGAGGTCAAGACGGCCCCCCCCTACCAAGTGACGGTGGGCGCGGGCACGCTGCGCCGCTTGCTCGACTTCATGCCGGCGGATTGGGACCACGCCATGATCGTGTTCCCGGCCGCCGTGTCGCGCTGGGTCCTGTCCCTGGTGGACTATCTGCGGGACAACGGCGTGGAAGTCCACCTGTTGGCAGTGCCGGATGGCGAAGCGGCCAAGTCGTTGCGGGTGGCGGAGGCGGCCTGGGCCCGGCTGGGCGAAGCGATGGTCAACCGGGGCGGCGGCGTCGTTGCCGTTGGTGGGGGAGCCACCACCGACCTGGCCGGTTTCATTGCCGGCACCTGGCAGCGCGGCGTGCGGGTGTTGCACGTGCCCACCACTCTGTTGGCGATGGTCGATGCGGCGATTGGTGGCAAGGCGGCCATCAACACCGAGCAGGGCAAGAACCTGGTGGGCGTCTTCCACCAGCCGACTGCCGTGGTGTGCGACCCGGATGTGCTGTCCACGTTGCCGCGCGAACACATCGTGTCCGGCATGGCGGAGATCATCAAGGCGGGCCTGATCAAGGACCCGGCCATCTTGGACGTGGTCTGGTCTGGGCCACAGGAAACCCTCAACCCGGGCGGCCCGCTGCTGCCGGAACTGATCCGGAGGGCCGTGGCCGTAAAGGCGGACGTGGTGGGCCAGGACCCGCACGAAAGCGGCCTGCGGGCGATTCTGAACTATGGCCACACGTTTGGCCACGCCATCGAGCAGGCGGAGCACTACGAGTGGCTGCATGGCAACGCCGTGGCGGTGGGCATGGTGTTCGCGGCCGAGGTGGCCGTCCGCTCCGGCGTGATGGATCCGTCGCTGCTGGGCCTGCACCGGGAAATCCTGACTTCGGTGGGTTTGCCCACGTCATACAAGGCAGGCCGCTGGGAGTCGCTGTGGCAGGCCATGCGGCGCGACAAGAAGAACCTGGGCCGGACCCGCCGCATGGTGCTGTTGGAGGATGTGGGCCGGCCGGTGGTGGTCCAGAACGTGCCGGAGGCGCTACTGGAGGAGGCCTACCAGGCGGTGGCGGCGGCCCGTTCGTCGTTGCCGTACCCGAAGGCCCAATCGCTTGAGAACCCGTACGGCCAGGTGCCCTACATTCCGCCGGTCGATGAAGAAGCGGCCGAGCGGGCCCAGCGGTTCGCCGGCTGGCGGGAGGCGCGGCCACAATGAGCGGGCTGGAAACTGATCTTGACCTGGTGGGGGGCGGCGCGCCGCGCACACCGGTGTGGGTGCTGAACGGGCCTAACCTGGGCCGCCTGGGGGCGCGTGAACCGGAGGTCTACGGCCGGCTT
>JAISTN010000242.1 GCA_031272565.1 Bifidobacteriaceae bacterium | reverse complement strand
GCGCCGGGCGTGGTCCAGATCTCGCCGGTGTTGTAAGCCTTGGTGTATTCGTCCCCGAAGCAGGCGTAGGTGGTGACCAGGTCTTCCGCAATCAGCTTCTGAAGGTAGTCCGCCGCCTGCTTGGAGTCGTCTCCGGCCAGGTTGACCGTCCAGGATTCCTCGTCCCGGCTGAACCACTGCGCGCCGGACTGCTGGAACAGGGTAGGCCAGAAGGTTGGGCAGCCCGCCGCATCCACGTTCATGATGTGTCCGCCTAGGTCATGGATCTGTTGGCCCGCCTGATAGAACTCGTCCCAGGTAGTGGGGACTTCGATGCCGGCATCCGCGAACAGGTCGGTGCGGTAGTACAGGGCATCCGGGCCGTAGTCGACACCCAGGGCGTAGACGGCGTTCGGGTCACCAATCGAGGTCAGGTCCCAAACCGAGTCCAAGAACTGTTCCTTGGCCTCCATTACGCCGGCGCAGTCGGAGAAGTCCCGCAGGCCGCCCTGGACCAGGAAGCTGGGCAGGGTCTCGTAGCCGATGAAGGCCAGGTCATCGGTCTTGCCGGACTTGATCTGGTTCATGTAGTTCTGGTAGGTCCCGGAAGAGCCTTCCGGCACTTCCGTGTACTGCACCTGAATGTCGGGGTGGGTCGAGTTCCACAGGTCGACGATCTCCTGGAACTGCGGAATCCATGACGTAAAGGTGATGGTGACGGGCTCACCGGCCGGCTGGCAGGTGCCGGCACCGGTGGCCTCGCCGCCCGTGGTGCCAGCGCCTGAGGCCGCGGTGCCACTGCTGCCAGAGCCGCCGTCGCCGGAGCCCCCGCAGGCGGCCAGGGAGGCGACTGAAAGTGTCAGAACGGCAATGACGGCCGCAGCCCGGGCCCGCTTGCGAGCAGTTGGGCGGCCTTCGATGCCCGATGTCGTTCGTTGAGTGGCGGCGGTCTGGTCAGACTCATGGAGCCGGGCTGTGATGTGATGCAAGGCGCTCTCCTCCTGTGTGTCCCGCGGGCTGCGTTGCCCATGTTGGAAGTGCTTGGCAAGCCGGCGGCGGTTTCCGGAGGATTGGCCGCCGGTTGGTAATCGTTTACTGCCAAAGCTACCATGCCGGCCGCCCTGACGTCAAGCATGAGGGGTTGGCGTGCTGAAACGGGCTCCACCGATGACCGCCAGGTCGGTAAACGTTTGCGGTTTGTCTCAAGAGTGGTCACCCCGGACGGGTCCAAGGTGACCACTAGTCTTTGGCCAACTAACTTGAAGCCCGCTCGGTTGAGGCGCTCCCGGGCGACCGGGCGGTCGCCATCGGGCAGGCCAGCGACCCTCAACCCCGGGGGCCGAAGATGGCAGTGCCCAGGCGGACCATCGTGGCGCCCTCGGCGATGGCGATTTCAAGGTCGCCGCTCATGCCCATCGACAGGTGAGTGGCGCCAGCCGTGGCCGGGTCACCCGCCGCCAAGACCGCATCACGCACCTCGCGCAGCCGGGCGAAGCTGAGGCCCACGGCGGTGGCATCGGCAGAGTTGAGGCCAATCGTCATGAAACCAACCAGCCGCAGCCCAGGCAGCGCGGCCACCTGAGCGGCCAGGTCAGGTGCCTGGCCGGGTTCCACCCCGGACTTGGTGGCCTCACCCGAGGTGTTGACCTGGACCATCACCTCCAGGGGCGTGGGCCGCTCGGCGCTGCGGTGCGACAGCTTGGCGGCCAAGGCCAGCCCCGCCACCGTCTGAATGCAGTCCGCCCAGCGCAACGCCGCCGGGATCTTGTTCGACTGCAACGGGCCAATCATGTGCGCCTGGTGGGGCAGATCGGCCAATTCGGGACCCTTGGCCACCAGTTCCTGGACGCGGTTCTCGCCGATCAGCGTGCCGCCCGCCTGGATGGCAGCCCGGATCGCGGCGGCCGGCTGAGTCTTGGTGGCCAGCAACAACTGGACGGCGCCGTGGGGACGGCCGGCCTTGTCGCAAGCCCGTTGGATCCGGTCAAGGCTGGCCTTGAGGGCGTCGCCGATGGCGCCCGCCCGGATCGGGTCAAGGGGTTGGGGGAGGCTAGGCGGCACCCGCCTAGTATGCCGCACAACCGCGGCCCCGGCCGTCCCAGCCACTCCGGCCACCAGCAACTATGTGCAGCCGGCAAGTTGGGCCACTGCCCGCCGCCCTTCTGGGCCGCCTGACGCCACCAACTCGCGCCGCCACCGCCGCTCCAGCCTCTACCAGGCCAAAGCTGGCCCCCGGGGCCGACGCATGACCAGCGGCTATTCGGCTTTGGCCGCAGCCGCCTCCTGGTCGCAGCCGCCACAAGCTGGGCCGTCCTTCAGCCGGGCCGGCACCACCATCACGGGGCACCTGGCGTGATGCAACACCGCCTGGCTGGTCGATCCCAGCAACAGGCCGGAGAACCCGCCACGGCCACGGGAGCCAACCACGATCAAGTCGACCTGGCTGGAGAACTCCACCAAGAGGGCCGATGGCGTCCCATCCAAGCCGTGCAGTTCCACCTGGAAGTCCTCCGGCAGGTCAGAACGGCCGGACAGTTCTTCATCGACCGCGTGGCCCACTTCGGCTTCCAGTTCGGCCAGCACCGCCGTGTGGTCGATCTGCCCCGGTGCCCACGCAAACAGGCTGGTACCGGTGGCCACCGGCATTGACGAAAACGCCGTCAGATGGGCACCCCAAGCGACCGCCTCATCGACCGCCCGGTGTAGCGCCACCTTGGATGCGTCCGAACCGTCAACGCCCACCACGATCTGACCAATGTGATGCGGGCTGGCCACTGGCAGGCCATGCTCCAGGGTAACGCCGTCATCATTCGCCCTGACCCCGGTGTAGTGGCCCGGCACCACCACCGTTGGGCAATGCGCATGCACTGGTAGGGCGGTGGAAACAGTCCCCAACAACCGCTCCGCGAACCCGCCCCGGCCCCTGGTGCCCACCACCGCCAGGGCAGCCTGTTTCGACAACTCCACCAAGACGCCGGCAGGGTCACCGACCTCCACACTGCCCTGGACCTCCGCGCCCAGATCCTCGGCGTGTTTCAGGGCGTCGTTCAAGACCGCCTCCGCGCCTTCTCGGACAGCGTTCTTACCCAACTCGACATAGGCCGCGTCCATCGACGACCCTCCAAAGCGCGGCAGGGAGTAAGCGCAGGCGATATACACGCCCAGCCCCCTCACCTTGGCTTCCGCTACAGCCCAGTTCAGAGCGTTGAAGGCCGAATCTGAACCATCTACACCCACCAGGATGCCCTTCTCATGGAACATGCGAGGTCCTTTCGCCGGGGGGAGCCGCTCTGCTTCCCACCATGACCATCATTTTGCCACTTCCGCCCTGGGACCCACGCCACCCCTAGGGTGATGAACCTCACTTCCGCTGGCCGCCCCTTGGCCGGAGCGCCCGGCCCTGATCCACCTGTCAACTGCCACGAGCTTGGGACCACTTTGAGGGTTCTCTGCCAGCTTGATGGGACCACCTGGTCTGCCAGTTATGGGACCACCCTGCGTGTCTGTTGGGGGTCGTGTGGCTGGTGGGGGTTTCTTGGCCGTGTCACTACCTGTGACCGGAAAGGAAACCAACATGAGTTTCAGAGAGGTCGATGCGTTCGAGGTTCGTGAGGTGCTGCGCTGCTGGATGGGGGAACAGGGTCTACGGAAAGCCGCAAAGGCGGCTGGGGTGGACCGGAAAACGACCCGCCGGTATGTCCGGGCTGCGGGGGAGGCGGGTTGGGCGCGCGAGTCGGCCCGGGAGATTGATGACGAGTTGATCGGTGTGGTGATCACGGCGGTCAGGCCGGGCCGGCCGTGGGGCCACGGCGCCGCGTGGGAGGCGTTGGAGGCCCGCCCGGACCGTTTGACAGCGTGGGTGCTGAACCCGCCGCACCCCCCGGGGTGACAAGAAAAAAGACAGGACGGGCCGGGCCCTACATGGCCCTGCCCGTCCTGCCTCAACAATAGATCCCGGCGGTGTCCTACTCTCCCACCAGC
>JAISTN010000211.1 GCA_031272565.1 Bifidobacteriaceae bacterium | reverse complement strand
AGCTTCCACTGGTAGGACAGGGTGACCGGTAGCGGCGCCCAGGTGCCCGGGGTGGCGGTCACGGTCTCATTGACCTGGACCGTGCCGGTGATGCCGGCCGTGCCCGCCGTCAAGGTGCCAGGCTGGACGGTCTGCGGCTGCGAGGTGGCCGGCTGCGGCGTGTAGCCAGCCTTGGTGCCCGTCACCACCACCGTCAGGGCCTTGCCCGCCAGGTCCGGATCGATCACGTAGGTGTCACTGGTGGCACCGGCAATGTCGACGCCGTCACCCTGCCACTGGTAAGCCAGGGTGACAGTGGCCGGATCCCAGGTGCCCGGAACGGCCGTGACCGTCTCACCGACCTTGGCCGTGCCGGTAAACGTGACCGTGCCGGGCGTGATGACCGCATCGGCCGGCAGCAGGGCCACCACCACGGAGGCCAGCTTGGTTGGGTCCGCTGTCGAGGTGTAGGTCACCGTGACGGAGGTGGCGGTCTCGGTGGCCGCCACCACCAGGTGGCCGTCCGTGCTCAGCGTGGTGCCAGCCGCGTTGGCGCCGGTCAGCGACCAAGTGCCTTCGGTCGACAGTTCGCCGGTGGCCTTGACCTGGCCTTCGAAGACCTGATCCTGGCCGTAGCGCAGGGCGACATCGGTATCCGGGCGAATCTTGACCACCAGGACCTCTGGCGCCGCGGCCGGTCCATAAACCTGCCATTCGCGGATGCCCGGCGAACCGGTGGCGTCTTCCGTGCCCCACGAGGTGATCTGCATGCGCAGAATCGTGGTGGTGACAGCGGCGAAGGTGACCGTGTTGTAAGTGGTCCGTTCACGTCCGTAGGCCTGGCCTTCATCAAGCACCACCGGTTGGAAGGCCGTGCCGTCCCAGTACTCCAGCGACCAAGCCGAAGGCGGAATGACACCTTCATTGGCCGTGTCCAGCGAATCGGCGAACCACCAGACCCGCGCCTCGTTGATGGTCTGGGGTTCAGACCAGGTCAGCGTGGCGGTCTGCTGGCCGGTGTCCGGCCAGGTGTGCCAGGCGCAAGTGTTGTCCTGCGTGGTGCACTGGTCATTCATGGCGCCGGGGGTGGTCCAAGCCGAGTTGTTGGTCGAGGTGGCCGTGGCCAATGGTGCCAGGTTGCCGGCCGCCGGAATGTCGGAATCGCGCGTGATGGTCAGCGACTTGGTGGTGGTGCTACCGGCCTTGTTGGTGGCGCGGTAGTTCAGGATGTGACCCTCCGAATCCGGCGGCGGGAAGGTTGTATCCGCGGTGTAGGCCTGCCAGGTGCCAGCGCCGTCCCAGCGGTACTGGACCGTCTGCAGGCCGGACTCCGGGTCGTCCGCCGCGATGGAGAACAACCTCGCCCAGTCGTCGAAGGTGGCGTCCACCGTGGGCGCCGTGCGGTCGATCCCGAATTCGAACGTGACCTCATCCGACCAGTTGCCGGCCGCGTCTTTGGCCTTGGCCGTGACCGTGAAAGTGCCGTCCTCCGTGAACTGCGGCAGCGTCACCTGCGTCACGCTGGCCGTCTCCACGTAGTCGCCGCTGCCAATCTTGTAGGCGATGGTCAGCAGGGCGCTGACGTTGTCGGTGGCGGCCACCCGCAGGGTGACGTTGGAGCGGTACCAGTTCTCCACTCCGGCGGTGCCGGACTGAACCTGGATGGCGGTGGTGGGGGGCGTGATGTCCGCGCCAGCGTCCCCGGTCACCGTGACCGTGGCGCTGCCCGTCTTGGTGGCATCGGCCACCGCGGTGGCAGTCACCGTCAGGCTGTTGGCCGTTTCATCGCTGCCCACCGTCAGGCCACCTTCGGCCGTCACGGCCGTGCCGGCCGAGGTGCCGCCGCTCACAGACCACGTCACGTCGCTGCTAACGCCGGCCGCCACCACATTGGCGGTGAAGATGGCGGAGCCACCGCGGGCCACTGAGGCCTCGCTGGGGCTGACTTCAACCGAGGTCACGCCCGGCTGCACCGTGGAACTGAAGACCTGCCATTCACGGATGCCGGTGGCCCCGGCGCTACCGCCCGTACCGCCCCAGTTCTCCATCTTCAACCGCATCTGCGTGATCATCAGAGGCGCGAAGGTGACCGTGTTGTTCGGGTGAGTGTAGCTAGTGGAGGTGTTGACCACACCTTCGCGGGTGTAAGCCGTGCCATCCTCCGGGTCGTTGGTGGGCACAATGTCGACCCAGCCTGTGTCGGACGTCACCGAGCAGCTTGCCAGTGAGCAGTACTGCGCCACCCAACTGCGCGGCGGGATCATGCCGGCGGCGGCGGTATCCGTCGAATCGCGGAACCAGACCACGTTCAGTTCATCAACCCACTGGGCGCTGGCCCAGGTGTACATGACGTAGTGGTAACCACCGGTGGCCGTCAAGCCCCAGGTGCCCCAGAAGTCAGTCTGGGTGCCGCCCGCGATGACGTTGTTGTTCAGGCCGGCGTAGGTGTTCCAGGTGGTGGTGCCGGAACCGGTGGGCGTGGCGTTGGGCGCCACGTTTTCACGCACCAGAGGAGCGCTGGCATCGCGCGGCACGTCGACGTTGCGAGTGGCGGAGATGCCGGCCTTGTCGGTGGCCCGGGCGTTCAACTGGTGGGCCTGCAAGTCCGGCGGCGCAATGGTGCCACCGGTGTAGGCCGTCCAGGTGCCCTCACCGTCCCAGCGGTATTCGACCGTGTCGACACCGGACAGGGCGTCGGTGGCTGTCAAGGTGACCTCGCGCGTGGTGGGGTCAACCGTGCCGGTCAGCACCGGCGCGACCTTGTCGATCTTGACCACCTGGGACACTTCTGTGGACCAGTTGCCGGCCGCGTCCTTGGCCTTGCCGTAGATGGTGCTGGTGCCGCTGGTGGAGATCGTCACGTCGACATAGCGCACGTTGGGCGTCTCGGTGTAGGCGGCGTCACCAATCTTGGTCGCGATGGTGTTCTCGTATGACTGGTCGTCATCGGCCGCCACGCGGGCCACCACGTTGGTGGAGTACCAGCCTTCCTGGCCTTCCGTGCCGCTCAGCGTGATGCTGGCGGTGGGCGGCGTGACGTCGCTGCTGGGCGGTTGGGTCTCGTTGGTGACAATCACGGTGGCCTGGATGTAGGCGGTGTCATAGCCCAGTGCCCGGCCCTCAACCGTGAAGGTCCCGGCCGTGGCGTACTGGGAGGCCTTGACTTCCTTCCAGTTGACCGGCGCCCACAAGTTTTCCGCACCGTAGGCCTGGCGGACGGCGGACGGCAACACCGGTGCCACACCCGGCTGGGTGTAAACGGTGGGGCCTGTCACCGAATCGGCATCGGCCGCGTAAACCTCCCACTCAGGGACAAAGACGCAGCCGTAGCGCCCGGAGATGGTGGCCAGGCCAAAGGTGGCCCGCAAGGCCGTGGTGGTGTAGGCCTGGGCGAAGTTGAGGGTCTGGAAGCTGGTGCCGGTGCCATAACTTGAACCGGTCGCCAGCGTCACCGGCTGCCAGTTGCCGCTCGAATCCAAGTACTCGACATACCAAGCAGTTGGCACGCGGGCCGAACCGGTGTCGGTGCGGAACTGGATGCCCATCGAATCAACCTTGACGGCGGTGTCCCACTGCAGTTGCAGCCATTCCGAATCGATGGTGGTGTTGGTGGTGCCACGGTAGCTGGACCAGTAGTCCGGCGGCAGCACGGCGATGGTGGGCCGGAAGCCGTCGTTGGCCCCGCCAATCCAGGTGGGTGGGCCCTCGTCGTAGGAGGCGGAGATGGTGGCGTCCGGCGCCACGTTCTCACGCAGTTTCAGGGCCGGGTCAACCGCCGGATCCCAGGTCTGGGTCACCTCCAGCATGCGGTCGCCATCCCAGTACAGCTTGTCGATGGCGATGGAGC
>JAISTN010000067.1 GCA_031272565.1 Bifidobacteriaceae bacterium | reverse complement strand
CGACGCCTTCCGGCACGCCTACTGGAGTGCCCGCCTGTGTCAGGAGTACGGCCCCAGCTGGGCTGAGGACTACGCCACAGCCCACGAAATGCGCCCAAACGACACCCCAGCGGCCGAGGCCATGGACCTGTACAACAACGAAGTTGGCCGCCGCATCTACGCCGAGCATCCCGATGCCACGCCTGATGAGTTGGCCACCTACATCCAAGAGGCCCTGGACAACGGTGAGTTGCTAGTGATCGATGCCAACGGCAACCTGGCGTGGTCCAACGAGGTCGGTATCAACGACACCGGCCACCCAAACTCCGTCCCCAACGGTCCGGCCGGCACCGAGCCCAACTGGTACGACTAGTATCCCCGCTGACCCACGCCGTGTGACGCCCACTCCGTGAAAGGACTGAGATGCCCCAACTACAAACCGACCAGGCCATTGATGACCTGGTGATGAGTGTCGTGAACACCGGCCAGGCGGCCGCCCTGGCCGGAGCGACAGACTTTGCCTGGGACCAGGTCGCCCTGTTCTACGAAGGCACCCCGCTTGAGTACACCGAAGGCCTGGTCGGCAAGACCGGCCTGAAGGACCGCTTCTACGCGTCATCGCCCAGCCTGCTGGTGTTCCTGGCCGGCGGCGAGACAGTGCACCTGGCGATGGTGGGGCCAGACCGGCTGCGGGGGCCATTCGGAGTCCTGCTGGGCGCCGGCACGGTGGTGACGCCAAACCCACTGTGGCCCCAAGTGGCACTCTTGGACGACCCGGCGGCGCAGTAGCGTCAGTCACCGGCCGGCGGGCGGAGTTGCCGCCGGGCGCCGCGCGGACCACGGGTCGCGCCGGCCGCCTTAGACGATCATGACTTCGATGCCCTGGGCCCGGATCCGCTCCACCATGTCCGGGGGCACGCCGGTATCGGTGACCAGGATGTCGACCTCGTGTGGCGGGCAAATCTGGGCGAAGGCCGTGACGCCAATCTTGGTCGAATCCGCCACCACCACCACGCGGCCCGCCACTTTCACCAGGCGCGAGTTGATCGAGGCTTCCACGTCGGAATGGGCGCTGGCGCCGAATTCCGGGTCAAAGCCGTTGACGCCCACAAAGACCGTGCCCACCGACATGCCCTCCACCGAGCGGTCCGCCAGCGGCCCATACAGCTCAAAGGAATGCGCGCGGACCACCCCGCCGGTCACCACCACCCGGAAATAGGGCCGGACCAGCATTTCGCTGGCCAGGTTGACGGCATTGGTCACAATGGTCAAGGCCGGCCCGTGGCCCTGGGCGCCGGCCAGGTCCGGGCGGGCGGCCAATGCCCGGGCCACCTCTAGTGTCGTGGTCCCGCCATTGAAGGCGACGATGGCGCCCAACGGCACCAGCGTGGCCGCGGCTTCCGCGATGCGGCGCTTTTCCGCCGCCGCCCGCTCCGTCTTGAGCCGCAGCGGCAGGTCAAAGGAGGAACCGCTGGCCACCGCCCCACCGTGGGTGCGGGTGGCCAAGCGCTGCTGGTCCAACAGGGCCAAGTCCCGCCGCACGGTGGCGGGTGAAACACCCAGGGCGGCCACGGCTTCTTCAACGCTAACCTGGCCCTGGGTCGCCAAGATGTCCAGCAGTGCGCTCATCCGGGCGTGGCGTTCCATGCGCGAACCTGTCCTGATAGGCGGCCAATCGAGCAGCCGGGTAGTAGACTCGGTGCTCACAATAGCCCAGCCGCGCTCAGGCTCCAAGGAGGCACTCTCCCCCATGGTCCTAATCCCCGCCATCGACCTTGGCGGCACCCTCATCAAGGGCGCCTTGGTGACACCGGACGGGCGGGTGGCGGAGCGTCGCTCGGTCCCCACCGGGGCGGCGGAAGGCTGGAACGCCGTGGTGGACCGGATGGGCGCCCTGGGCCGCGCCATGGTGCAGTTGGCCCGCGACCACAACGGCCAGGCCCCCAACGCCATCGGCGTCACCGTGCCCGGCCTGCTCGACGAAGCCACCGGCGTGGCCATCCAGGCCGTCAACTTTGACTGGACCAACCTGCCCATCCGCCCCCTCCTGGAGCAGCGCATCGGCGTGCCCATCGTGGTCAGCCACGACGTGGCCGCCGGCGCCTTGGCCGAACACCGCTTTGGCGCCGCCCAGGGCGCCCAAGCCGCGGTGGTGGCGCCCATCGGCACGGGCATCGCGGCCGGGCTGATCTACCGCGGTGTGCCCTACCGTGGCGGCCACGGCCGGATTGTCGAGTTGGGCCACGTGCCGCTGGCTTGGTCGGACGAACCGTGCGGTTGTGGCCGCACCGGCTGCCTGGAGCGGGTCGCTTCCGCCAGCGCCATCGCCCGCCGCTACGCCCGGCTGGCCCCGGCCGGCCGCCCGGCCTTGGAGGCCAAGGACGTGGTCGCGCTGGCCTTGGCGGGTGACCCGGTGGCCCTGCCAGTGTGGCAGGACGCCATCCGGGCCCTCGGCGAGGGCTTCGCGCGCTTGGTGACGCTGCTGGATCCGGACCGGATCGTGATTGGCGGCGGGCTGTCGCAGGCCGGGGAGGACCTGCTGGCGCCGCTGCGCCAGGCCATCCAAGGCCTGCTCACTTTCCAGGTCATGCCGCAGGTGGTGCAGGCTTCCTTGGGGTCCGATGCCGGGGTGGTGGGGGCCGCCATCGGGGCGGGTTTGTAGGTGGCTTGTGATGGCGGTCCTGTTGCGCAGTTTTGAGCGATCCCTCTTGAATCGATCAGAAATAAGCGAGTAGAATGAACGGTACACAAGCAAGTCTCGCCCCAGGAGCGCAAAGATGAGCAGCCTTGACGAACTGTTCGTGACCCAGGAGATCGCGACCCAACCGGACTGCTGGCGCCGCGCGGCGGACCTTGCCCCCCACGCTCCTGGCCTGCCCACAGCCGGCGAAAAGGTCGCCGTGATTGGCTGCGGCACCTCCTGGTTTATCGCTATGGCCTACGCCGCGCTGCGCGAACAAGCCGGCCTAGGCTGGACCGACGCCTTCACCGCCACCGAACTGCCGCCCGGCCGGGCCTATGACCGGGTCGTGGCCATCTCGCGTTCCGGCACCACCACCGAAGTGGCCGCCGCCCTGGCCGCCCTTCCCCCCGGCACCGGTAAGACCGCCATCACCGCCGTCATGGACACCCCCATCGCGGCCGGAGCGGATCAGACCGTCGACCTAACCTTCGCGGACGAACAATCGGTGGTCCAAACCCGCTTCGCCACCACCGCCCTGGCCCTGCTGCGGGCCAGCCTGGGCGAAGACTTGGCGCGGGTGGTGGCCGATGGCGCCCTGGCAGTGGCCGCTCCCCTGCCGGCTAGCTGGGTGCAGGCCCCCCAAGCCGCCTTCCTAGGCCGGGGCTGGACCATTGGCCTGGCCCAGGAGGCGGCCCTGAAGATGCGCGAAGCCTCGCTCAGTTTGACCGAGGCCTACCCCGCCATGGACTACCGCCACGGACCCATCGCCCTGGCCGAACCGGGCCGCCTGGTCTGGATGTTTGGCCCACCGCCGGCCGGCCTGGCCGCACAGGTCACGGCCACCGGGGCGGAATGGATCGAATCCAGCCTGGACCCCATGGCCGATCTGATCCGGGCTCAACGCCTGGCCGTGGCCCGGGGTGTGGCCCGCGGGTTGGACCCGGACCACCCGCGGCATCTCACCCGCTCCGTCATTCTGGACCGGGCGGCCTAGGCCATGGCGCTGGTCCCCCCCGGCGAGATCATCCGCCCCGC
Organism: Bifidobacteriaceae bacterium; assembly: GCA_031272565.1. GTDB lineage: Bacteria > Actinomycetota > Actinomycetes > Actinomycetales > WQXJ01 > JAISSX01. Next base: position 3,696 of record JAISTN010000067.1, on the reverse strand, counting down.
CGCCGCCGCCGGCCGCGGCGTGGGCGCCTTCAACGTCATTCAACTGGAACTGGCGGAGGCCATCGTGGCCGGCGGCGAACAGGCCGGCCGGCCCGTGCTACTGCAAATCTCCCAGAACTGTGTCAAGTACCACGGCGCACTGGCACCCATCGCGCAGGCCTGCCTGGCGCTGGCCAGGGCCGCCGCCGTGCCCGTGGCGGTCCACCTGGACCACGCCGAATCGGCCGAACTGATTTGGCAGGCACTGGACCTGGGACTGGATTCGATCATGTATGACGGCTCCAAACTGGACGACCAGGCCAACCGCGCCGCCACCGCCGCCATCGCCGCCCAGTGCCATGCCCGCGGTGCCTGGCTGGAGGCGGAACTGGGTGAAATCGGTGGCAAGGACGGTGTCCACGCGCCCGGCGCCCGGACCGACCCCGCCCAAGCCGCCCAGTTCGTGGCTGACACGGGCGTCGACTCGTTGGCCGTGGCCGTCGGCTCCTCTCACGCCATGAAGCAACGCACCGCCCAGTTGGACTTCGAGTTGATCGCCGCCCTGCACGCGGCCGTGCCGGTGCCCCTGGTGCTGCACGGCTCCTCCGGGGTGCCGGACGCAGACCTGGCGCGCGGCATCGGCGCCGGCCTGACCAAGATCAACATCGCCACGCTGCTGTCACAAACCTTCACGGCGGCGGTGCGGACCGGGCTGGCCGCCGCCCCGGAACTGGTCGACACGCGGCGCTACTTCGCCCCAGCCAGGCAGGCGGTGGCCAGTGCCGTGGCCGGGCTGCTGCGGGTGATCGCATGAAACTCGGTTTGCTGACCGGCGGCGGCGACTGCCCCGGGCTGAATGGCGTCATCCGGGCGGCCGTCACCCAGGCCATCACGGCCTACGGCGACGAGTGCCTGGGCTTCCTGGACGGCTGGCGCGGTCCACTGGAGCTTGACTACGTCCCACTGGGCCTGGCCCAGGTCCAAGAGATCCTGCCGCTGGGCGGCACCATCTTGGGCACCTCCAGGACCAACGCCGGCCAGCCGGACCGGATCGCCCAGATCAAGGCCAACCTGGACCGGTTGGGGGTCGACGCCCTGATCCCGATTGGCGGCGAGGACACCCTGGGCGCCGCCACCGCCCTGGCCCAGGCCGGCGTGCGCTGTGTCGGTGTGCCCAAAACAATCGACAACGACCTCAGCGGCACCGACGTCACCTTTGGCTTCACCACCGCCGTGGAAATCGCCACCGAGGCGGTGGACCGGGTCCGGACCACTTCCCGCTCCCACCACCGGGCCTTTATTGTCGAAGTCATGGGCCGCCACGCCGGCTGGATTGCGCTACATGTTGGCCTGGCGACATCGGCCGCCGCCGCCCTGATCCCGGAAGTCCCGTTCAGCGTCGATAATGTCGCCGCCCGGGTGCACGACCTGGTGGCCGCGCGGCGGGACGCCGTCGTGGTGGTGGCGGAGGGCGCCGTGCCGCGCAGTGGACTGGTGGCGGACGGCCCCCAGGTGGTGGACGAGTTTGGCCACGTCCAGGTGGGCGGCATTGCCGGCCACCTGGCCCGCTTGATAGGGCAGCGGGCCGGCGTCGAAACCCGTTCCGTGGTGCTGGGACACGTCCAGCGCGGCGGCGTGCCGTGCGCCTTTGACCGGGTGCTGGCCAGCCGCCTGGGCACCGCCGCTACCGAGGCGTTGCACCGCGGCGAATCCGGGGTGATGGTGGCACTCCAAGGCACTGCCATCACCACCGTGCCGTTGGCCGAGGCCACCGGCACTCTGCGCACCGTACCGCCCGAGTGGCTAACCCAATACGGCGCCCTGTTCGCGCGGGCCGGGTCTTAGAGCTGTCTGGCTGGCCTTCAGCCCGGATCCACCGATTCCCAGCTACCGAGCAGCCCCATCTGGGCCCGCTGGCGGCGTTGGCGACGCTCAGCAGGCCTCCAGCCGGCCACCGCGTCGCCACCTTGCCACCACACCCACCAGGTGGTGCTCACCACGCCGATAATCGGTGGATCAGGGTTCTCAGCCTCCCGGCGCGCGGCCTACCAGAGGGCCTGAGCCACCTCGACCAGTTCTTCCGGCACCGCCTTGACCTTGCCGGCAATCGACTTCAGTTGCACCAGCTTGATGTTCTCGCCGCGCAGCGCCGTCATGACGCCGAATTTGTCCTGCGACAAGGCATCAACTGCGGCCACGCCGAAGCGCGAGCCCAGGATCCGGTCGGTTGGGGTGGGCGTACCGCCGCGCTGCACATGGCCCAACACCGTCAGCCGGGTATCAAATCCGGTCCGTTCTGAGATCTCCTGGGTCAGCCGTTCGCCAATCGAACCGGCCACGATGGCGCCGCGTTCGTTGAGCGGCGTCTCAAAGTCCATCGCCGTACCCTTGGCCGGCTGGGCGCCCTCGGCCACCACCACGATGGAGAAGTTGGCGTGGGACTTGTGCCGCCGCTTGAGGAAGGCCGCCACGTCCTCGATGTCGAACGGCACCTCCGGCGTCAAGATCAGGTCGGCGCCGCCGGCCAGGCCGGCGTTGACAGCGATCCAGCCGACCGTGTGACCCATCACTTCGACAATCATCACCCGGTTGTGGGATTCGGCCGTGGTGTGCAACCGGTCGATCGCCTCGGTGGCGATGTTGATGGCGGTGTGGAAGCCGATCGACAAGTCGGTGCCCTCCACATCGTTGTCGATGGTCTTGGGGATGCCCACCACTTTGACACCGGCATCGGCGATCTTTGAGGCCGCCTTGAGCGTGCCGTCGCCACCAATGCAGACCAGGGCCTCCACCCGTTCCGCCTCCAGCGTGGACATGACCGCGTCGATGCCGCCGTCGTGCTTGTGCGGGTGGAAACGGGCCGTACCCAGCATGGTGCCCCCGCGTGGCAGGATGCCCCGCACGTCCTCCCTTGTCAGGGGCGCCAAGAGGCCCTCGCACACGCCCTTCCAGCCGTTGCGGAAGCCGACCACCGAATGGCCGTATTCCAGTTCCGCTCGCTTGACCACGGCCCGGATCGCCGCGTTCAGGCCTGGTACGTCTCCGCCTCCTGTGAGCACGCCAATTCGCACGTCAAACCCCCCTGGGTGAGTTGCTCTCGCTCTTGGGCAGCAGTCTAGCCGCGCCGGGGGGGCCTTTTCTGGGTCCGGCGGTCGTTGGCCGCTCAGCGTATTGGGGCCTGGCTGGCGTCCTGGTTTGTGGCACGATGGGCACATGCCATCAAGCGGCTATGGCCCGCTGCCCCCCGGCGCCGCCGCCACCGGGCCGGGCGCCTACTGGGAGGCCCAGGCGGATGAGTATTACGCCGAACACGGTGAGTTCCTGGGCGACGCCGCGCTGCGCTGGTGCCCGGAAGGCTGGGATGAAGACGACGCCCACCTGCTGGGTGACGTGGCCGGCCTGGACGTGATCGAAGTTGGCTGCGGCGCCGGGCAGGGCAGCCGCTGGGCCTGGCGACAAGGCGCCCGGGCGGTGGGGGTCGATTTGTCGTCCGGCATGCTGCGGGTGGGCGCCCGGCTGGACTCGGGTGGGGCCGGCGCCCCGGCCAGCGGCGCGACGACGGGGCCGGGCGGGCCCCCTGTGGGGCCGGCCGGACCCCGCTTGGTCCAGGGCGACGCGCGGGCGCTGCCGTTTGGCGACCAGACCTTTGACCTGGCTTTCACGGCCTTTGGCGCGTTGCCGTTTGTGCCGCGCCTGGAAGAGGTCTTCGCCGAGGTG
>JAISTN010000126.1 GCA_031272565.1 Bifidobacteriaceae bacterium | reverse complement strand
CCCCGCCACCAACCGGCGGACGGACCGCTTTGGCGGCTCGTTGGCCAACCGGGCCCGCTTTGCGTTGATGGTGGCAGACGACATCCGGGCCAAGTGTGGCCGCGACCTGGCGATCGATTTCCGCATCTCCGGCGACGACCTGATGGAAGGCGGCATGACGCAGGCCGAGGGGGTGGAACTGGCCCAGTTGCTGGAACCGAAGGTCGACTCGATCCACGTTTCCGCCGCCTCCTTCCACAACCGGCGGGCCGGCCTGCGGATGTTCCCCACCATGTTCACGCCGCGCGGCGTCAACGCCTACCTGGCCAAGGAAATCAAGCGGCACGTCAAGATCCCGGTGGTGACGGTGGGTGGCTTTAACGACCCGGCCCACATGGAGGCCGTCCTGGCCGCGGGCGCGGCGGACGCCATCGCCCTGGCCCGGGCGCTGGTGGCGGACCCGGACCTGCCGCACAAGGCCCGCACCGGCCGGGCCGACGAAATCACCCACTGCACACGCTGCAACACCTGCCTGTCAGTGGGCTATGTGCCCTACGTCAAGTTCGACCTAGGGGTGGCCCACTGCGCCGTCAACCCCTGGTACGGGCTGGATGCCGAATATCTGCGGCGCGACAAACTGCCGGCCGCCCAGCCGCTCAAGGTCCTGGTGGTGGGCGGCGGCCCGGCCGGATTGGAAGCCGCCTTGGGGGCGGCCGAACGCGGCCACACGGTCGACCTGTATGAACGCGGCCCGGCGTTGGGCGGCATGCTGCGCCACGCCTGGCGGCCGGCTTTCAAGGCCGACCTGAAGCGCTTTGTCGACACCGCCAGCCGCCGGGTGGAGCGCTCCCCGCTCATCAACGTGCACCTGGGCCAGCCGGCCACCCCGGACCTGGTGCGCGGCCTGGCGCCCGATGTCGTGGTGGTGGCAGTGGGGGCGGAGCCCGTCTGGCCAGCCATCGACGGCCTGGACGACCCGCGGGTGGTCCACGCCATCGACCTGGGCGAAGTACCGGAAGGTGCCCGCGTGGTGGTCATAGGCGGCGGCCAGGTGGGCCTGGAAGAGGCCGTGGCGCTGGCCCAGGCCGGCCGTGACGTGACCGTCCTGGAGCAAGCGGACGCCTATGCGGCCGACGCCCCCTACCTGCAGCACCTGGCCTTGATCGACCAGGTGGAGCAACTGGCGGAGCACTTGAGTGTCCGGCTGCAAACCAAGGTGGAGGCCGTCACCGCCGCTGGTGTGGTGGCCGGCGGCGAGACCTTCCCGGCGGACGTGATCGTGGTGGCCACCGGCATGCAGCCGCGGCGGGACCAGGCCGAGGCCTTCTTGGGCACCGCCCCCACGGTGACGCTGGTGGGCGACGCCGTCCGGCCGGCCCAAATGAACGAGGCGGTCCTGGCAGGCTATTTCGCTGGCCGCAACGCCGCCTGAACGGAACAATCGTATGACCTGGGAAAACGTGCCTGTAACACGCAGCGGGTAGCTTTACCGCCTGGTGGCACAGCCGAAGTGCCGCCGCGCGGTGGGCCAGTGTGCCCGGCGCCCCAAGACCAAGACCGACCAACCGCAAGAACGGAAGCGAGCCCAATGAACACCCAACAACTTCCCCCCCGCCACCGGCGTTGGACGGTGCTGGCCGCCGCCCTCGCCTTCGCGCTGCCCTTCACGCTGGCCGCCTGCAGCGGTTCGGGGGGCGGTAACGCCAGCAGTACGGAGGCCAGCGCCAGCGGCGATGCCGGCGGCTCCGGCGGCAACTCCGAAGGCAGCCTGGTCCTGGGCGTGATGGGCAATTCGGCTGACCAGATCGACCCGTATTCAGAGCAATCCTCCATGTCCGGCCTGGTGATCTGGACCCAGGTCTACGACGGCCTGACGCACATCGCCTATGACGGCTCGATCGAGATGGCGCTGGCCGAATCGATGACGCCCAATGAAACCAACGACGTCTGGACGGTCAAGCTGAAGGACGGCATCAAGACGCACGGCGGCCACGACTTCACGGCCGATGACGTGATCTACTCCCTACAGCGCATGCTGGACCCGGAGCACCCCTACGCGGCGGCCTTCCAGATTCAGATCATTGAGCGGGACGAGCTGGTCAAGATCGACGACCTGACGGTCGAGATCCACCTCAACCAGCCCTACGGCATGCTGCCGGAACTGATGGCGCGCGAACGGCTGAAGATGACCAGCCAGTATGAGCTGGACGGCAACCCGGACGGCACCGGCATGTTCAACGTGGTGTCCTTCACGCCCGGCCGCGAAGCCAAGTTCACGCGCTTCGATGACTACTGGGGCGAAAAGCCCGGTTTCAAGGACCTGACCGTCCTGTTCTTCTCCGACCAGGAAGCGGTGGCCAACGCGCTGCGCGGCGGGCAGATCGACGTGGCCCACGCCGTGCCGTTCACCGACGCCAAGACGCTGGCCGCCACCGACGGCATCGAGATCATCGAATCGCCCTCGGCCAGCCACCTGACGCTGGACATGCGGATGGACGTGGAGCCCTTCAGCGACGACCGGGTGCGGGAGGCCTTCCGGCTGATCATCAACCGCCAACTGACGGTCGATAACGCCTACGGCGGCTACGCTGTGGTGGCCAACGACATCAACGGCAACAACACCTCCTGCCCGCTGCCGGACGTGCCGCAGCGTGAACAGGACCTGGACAAGGCCAAGGAACTGCTGGCCCAGGCCGGCTATGACGAGTCGAACCCGCTGTCGGTGGAGTTGGTGACGGACGCCTTCAACCCGGGCATGTATGAAACAGCCCAGTTGTTTGCCCAGGAGGCGGCCAAGATTGGCGTCACGGTGGAACCACGCAAACTGGATGCCGCCACCTTCCTGGACAACTGGATGGAGTGGACGTTTGTCATCAACTGGTCCGGTTCGGCCTACCCGGAGATGTCCGCCACGCACTTCCTGCCCGATGGCGAGGACAACGCCTCGCACTTCAACGACCCGGAGTACACCGAACTGAACATCAAGATGCAGTCCACGGCCGATCCGGTGGTCCAGTGTGAGTGTGTCACCGCCATGCAGTTGATCGAATACGAACGTGGCAGCGTGATTGTGCCCGTTTACCAGATCGACGTGACGCCGTTCCGCGACCGGGTGCACGGCCTGCACCAGGACTTGTACAACCGGACCAGCTACAAGTACGCGGGCGTGACGGTCGACTGACCGGTGAGCGGCGGGGTGTAGCGGCAGAACGTTGAACCAGACCGAGAGACCTTGACAGAACTGACATTGGCGCCGGTGGACGCCCCGGGCGCTGAGCCCGGGGCGGACGCCAGGGGGAAGCGGCTGGGCCCGTGGGCCCGGCGCCTGGGCTCCCTGGTGGCGCAGGCGGTGGTAACGCTGCTGCTGGTCAGTGCCCTGGTCTTCTTCGCCACCCAGGCCCTGCCGGGGGATGTCGCCCGGCTCATCCTGGGCAAGACGGCCACCCCGGAGCGCCTGGCTGTGCTGCGCGAGCAGCTTGGCCTGGACCGGCCGGTGCTGGTGCAGTACTGGGATTGGCTGAGTGGCGTGTTGCGGGGTGACTTTGGCGAGTCGCTGGCCAACCACGAGCCGGTCACGTCGCTGATCGGTGAGCGTCTGGTCAACTCCCTGTCGCTGGCCCTGGCCGCCATGGTTATCATCATCCCGGTCTCGCTGCTGGTCGGAGTGGTGGCGGCCACCCACCGCGACTCGTGGTTCGACAAGGCCTTCCTGGGGCTGTCGATGGTGATCAACGCATTGCCGGACTTCATCATTGGCACGCTGCTGATTGCCCTGTTCGCCACCAACGTGACGCACCTGCTGCCGCCCGTCTCCATCATTCCGGTGGGGGACACGCCCTGGCAGCATCTCACCGCCATGATCCTGCCGGTGGCCACTTTGGCCACCAGCGGTGTCTTCTATCTGGGCCGGCTGGTGCGGGCCTCCTTCATTGACGTCACCAACTCGGAGTATGTCGAGATGGCGACCCTGAAGGGCCTGTCGCGCCGCGTCATCACCTACCGCCACGCCCTGCCCAACGCCCTGGCCGCCGCCATCCCGGCCGCCTCACTGGTGGCGGCCTTCACCATTGGCGGCGTGGTGGTGGTGGAGTATGTCTTCAACTACCCGGGCATCGGCATGCTGCTGGTCGAATCTCTGGGCAACCAGAACCTGCCCGTGATCCAGGCGTTGGTGCTGATCGTGGCCGTCAGCTACTTCTTCTTCAACCGACTGGCCGATGCGTTCGAGAGGCGGTGAGGGTGGATGTCCCGTGATGACGTGAAGCCGGCGCCGGCCCAGGCGGCGACAGCGGCGGCGGCCGGTGGAGCGGCGGCGGAAGCTACACCCGCCACGCCGTCGCGCTGGGCGCGGTCAGACTTGGCCCGGGTGTTGCGTTCCGGCCAGGTGAGGGCCGGCCTGATTATGACTATTATTATGGTCATTTTTGCCATCGTTGGCCCGTTTTTGGCCCCACGCAACCCCAACGACGCCTCCGGCGGGCCCGGGCCCTACAACCCGCCCACCGATGGCTTCCCGCTGGGCACCGACAACATTGGCAACGACGTCCTGTCCCGCCTGCTGGCCGGCGGCATCCACCTGGCCTGGATGGCCCCGGCCAGCGCCTTCACCGCTGTGCTGCTGGGAGCCGTGGTGGGGGTGGTGGCGGCCTACTACGGCGGCGTGGTCGACATGCTGCTGATGCGCCTGATGGACGTGCTGCTGGCCTTCCCGTTGGTGGTCTTCATCATCCTGTTCGTCTCCATGGTGGGACCCAAGCCGTGGCTGCTGGTGGTCCTGGTCGTCATCGGCATGGTGCCGGGCGTGGCCCGCGTCCTGCGGGGGGCCGCCCTGCCCCTGAAGGAACGCGAATACGTCCTTTGGGCCACGGCGGCCGGCATCCCGGCCCGGCGCATCATGCTGCGTGAATACCTGCCCAACATCTGGTCGCCCCTGATGGTGGAACTAGGCATGCGCCTGATGTGGTCCATTGGCGCGCTGGCCTCCATCAGCTACCTGGGCTACGGCATCCAGGCGCCAGACTTCGACTGGGGCACCATGATCGAAGAATCGCGCAACGGCCTGCAGACCCAACCGTGGGCCGTCCTGGTGCCGGTGCTGGTAATTGTCCTGTTCACCATCGGTTCCAACATCATGGCCGAGGGCGCCGCCCGCGTGGTGGCCCGCACGGAAAAGGACCGGTAGGCCATGGCATACGTGGAAGTCAAGCACCTGTCGGTCGCCATCGGCGACGGCAGCCTGATTGTCGATGACGTTTCGCTGGAACTGGAAGCCGGCCAGGTGCTGGGCGTGGTGGGTGAATCCGGCTCCGGCAAGTCCACCCTGGCGCTGGCCATGCTGGCCTACGCCCGCCGCGGCGCCCAGATTACGGGCGGCCAGGTGCTGGTCGGTGGCATCGACATGCTGCAACTGACCGGCCGGCCGCTGCGCCTGGCCCGCAACGGCACGGTCGCATACGTGCCGCAGGACCCGGCCACGGCGCTCAACCCGAAGCTGTCCATCAAGCGGCAGATCTCCGAGGTCCTGACCGAACCGCTCAGCCAACGCCCGCCCATCGTGGCGGCCGCCCTGGCTTCGGTGGGCCTGCCCACCAAGCCAGAGTTCCTGCGCCGGCGCCCCGGCGCCCTGTCCGGCGGCCAACAGCAGCGAGTGGCCCTGGCCATGGCGATTGCGCCCGGTCCGGGCTTGCTGGTACTGGACGAGCCGACCACCGGCCTGGACGTCACCACCCAGGCCCGGGTGCTGGAACTGGTCGCCAAGCTCTGCCGGGAACGGCAGATGGCCGCCATCTACATCTCGCACGACCTGGCCGTGGTGGCGGACGTGGCGGACAAGATCGCGGTCATGTATGGCGGCCAGTTCGTTGAGATCGGCACCGCCGAGCAGGTCACCACGGCACCCCGCCACCCCTACAGCCGGGCCCTAATCGACGCCGTGCCGTCGGTCCGCCGGCGGCTGCGCCTCGGCGCCATCCCGGGGCGGGCAGCCGGCCTGATGCCGCAACGCCAGGGGTGCGTCTTCTACGAGCGCTGCACGTTGGCCCAAGAGCGTTGCGGCGTGGACGACATCGGCGTCCAACTGATGCCCGATGGCGCCCAGGTGCGTTGCGTCTTGACGTCTGAGCCGCCGGCCGCCCCGCGGGTAATCGTGGACGAGGCGGACCCGGCCGCGGGGGCCAGCGAGTCCGCCCTGCTGGTCAAGAACCTGGCGGCCGGCTACAGCCACCACCGGGTGCTGCACGATGTTTCGTTGACGGTTGGGCCAGGCGAGTGCGTGGCGCTGGTAGGCGAATCCGGCAGCGGCAAGACCACCCTGGCGCGTTGCCTGATCGGCCTGCATCCGCGCCAGGCGGGCGAGGTGTTGGTGTTTGGTGACGAGCTGGCACCGCTGGCCCGGCAGCGCACGGCGGAGCAACGGCGCGACATCCAGTACATCTTCCAGAACCCCTACGCCTCGCTCAACCCGCGGCGCACGGTGGGGGATTCGATCGCCGTGGCGGTCAAGTTCCTGGGCGGAGCCAGCGGCCCGGCAGTCCAGGCCGAGGTGGCCGCCGCCTTGGAGCGGGTTGAACTGCCGGCGGCGTTGGCGCAGCGCTACCCGGCCGAACTGTCCGGCGGCCAGCGCCAACGAGCTGCCATCGCCCGCGCCCTGGTTTGCCATCCCAAAGTGCTGCTCTGCGACGAGGTCACCAGCGCCCTGGACGTCTCGGTTCAAGCCTCCGTTATCGAACTGCTGCGCGGGTTGCTCGAAGAGGGCCTCAGCATGCTCTTTGTGACCCACAACCTGGCGGTTGTGCGGTCAATTGCCCACCGGGCCACCGTCTTGGAGAAGGGCCGGATCGTTGAATCCGCGCCGGTGGAGCGGCTGTTCGCCGCACCCGAGCACCCTTACACACAAGAACTGCTGGCCAATACGCTGGAACTGGCGGCCGCAGCCGGCCAGTAGCGTCCGTGAGAGAGAAGGGACCGCATGGGGGGTTACAACCACCTGTTTGTGACCGACATGGTGGACGCCGCCACCGACTATGTCAACGAGGGCGAGGCGTTCGATGAGACGGGCCGGCCAGCCAACGTTGGCCGGCCGTGGCGACTGATGGCGCGCTTCGATGTGCCGGTGGCCACCACCTACGTGGGAGTGTCGTGGATTCACCCCACGGTGGAACCGGCGCTGTGGGTGCACAGCCACGTCCATGAGGCCTCGGACGAGGTCCTATTCTGGCTTGGCTCCAACCCAGCCGCACCCGGGGACTTGGGCGGCGAGGCCTACTTCGACCTGGCCGGTGAGCGGCATGTCTTGACCACCACCACAGCCGTCTTCATCCCGCGCCGGCACTGGCACTGCCCGCTGGGCTGGCAGCACGTGGAGCGCGGCTTCCGCTTCATCTCCTTGGACCTCAGCCCGGCCTACGAGTCGGTCAACGACAAGGACCTGGCAGGCGGCGCGGCGGCAGCGGTGCCGCCACCCGGCGGACCGCCGGCACCTGGCACCAGCTACGAGCACCTGTTCGTCAAGGACCCGGCCAGCGATGGCGCCCTGGTGGGCCCCGGCGGGGCGGCCGTCTACCCATTGATGACCCGGGCGGCGGTGCCAGAAACCACCTTGCAGGCGTGGCTCACTTGGGTGGGGCCAGAGCACGCCGGCGTTGGCTGGGACCATGAAGAGGTCCACACCGAGGCCGATGAATTGTTGATTTGGCTGGGCTCCGACCCAGCCGATGAAAAGGCTCTGGGGGCGGCCCTGACGGTCGAAATCGAGGGCGAGGCTCACACCGTCACCACCACCGGGGCGGTCTTCATCCCCAAAGGCCTGCGGCACCGCGTTCTGGGGGCGCACGAAATCGCCCGGCCGTTCAGCTTCCTGGCCGTTCTGCTCGACCGGTATCCGGGTACAGAAGCTGAGGTGGTCGCGTGAACGGCGAGGAGACCGTTTCCACCCGGACCGTCGAGCGGGCGTTGGCGCTGCTGGCCGTGGTCTGCGAAGAAGGCAAGGTGTCGCTCAGCGAGGCGGCGCGCATCACCGGGCTGGCCGTTTCAACCGCCTTGCGCCTGCTGCGCACCCTGGAGGCGGCCGGTTTTGCGGCCAAGGCGGATGACGGCAACTACGTGCCCGGCAGCCGCGTCATCCAGTTGGGTGCCCTAGCGCTGACGGACCAATACCTGGTCCGGCTGGCGGCCGAGCCGATGGCCCGCCTGGCGGCCTCCACCGGCGAATCGGCCTAC
>JAISTN010000282.1 GCA_031272565.1 Bifidobacteriaceae bacterium | reverse complement strand
TACCACGGTGTCGGTGCCGACCGATTCGTTGGCCCCTTGCCCAGCGGCCGTTCCGGTTGACAGTTGGCCAGGCGGTGGCTGGGTTGTGCCCACGTCGGTCAATCCGATAGCGCCCTCATCGCCATCGCCCGAACAAGCGATGATCGACCCGAGACAGGCCAGCAGCAGGCCCACCCTGATCCTCCGCCGAGCTTGCCGCGAACTTGCCACACAGTCGCGCACAACCGCGAGCACTCCTGCGGCGTGGATCGGCGGGCCGGTCAGAACTGGACCAGGCTCAAAGTGAGACAGCCTCATCGCCATCGCGTCTCCCCCCTCGCAACACTTCCCACCCCGCCTCGCCCTCAAAGGGCATTGGGCACCGGGCCTGGGCCACCCGCCGCGCTGGGCGAGTCCAGAAAACCGTTGGGGGCCTGACCTCAAGTCAACCTGGTATCTCGCCAGCAGTAAGGGTAAAACACCATACCCGTCTTGCCCGCGATGCCGCTAGACCCGTTATGTGTCTGGGGACCATAGATACCGTCCTGACTCACACCCACGTTCTTCTGGATCGCCTTGATCGCGGCGGTGGTGTAGGCCCCCATCTTGCCGTCAACGCCGTACGGCCCAAGACTCAGGCCGTAGCAGGTCCTGGCGGCCCTCTGTATAGCTTCCACGTGGAAACCGGAAGTAGGAGTCCCGACGATGCACTTATAGGTGACTGAGCTGCCCTTCTGATACACAGGCACTTCAATCCATTGGCTTCCAGGAAATGGAACTATGACACTCTTGTTGCAGTTGGGCAGCGATGCCGCTAAGGCTTGGCTGGACGACACTCCGCCTGCGATAGTCAATCCCCCAAACGCCACCGCGACGGCCAGGAGAAAATGGGTTGGCTTCTTCACCATGGGCTTTCCTTCCTTCTAGTGGGACCTGCTAGAAGTCGGCCAGTCGCCCCCCCCCCGACTGTTGGACTCAACGACCAGGGAGGAACAGTGGGGCTTGCTGCCCCGCCGGACAACTCGCAACCAGTCTCCCGCGCTACTGGGAGACCCGTCAAACCCCCAGGTCAGCTTCCTGGCCACAGTCTGGGTTGTGGCCGTGGGATGCCCCTGTGCCTGCCATCTGCCAACATCATCTGCGTTTGACGGACTGCCGGGCGTGTGGCGAACTGGCCTGGGATGGTGGGACGCCCGGACCGGGGCAACGGCGAGTTTCCGCTGGCCTCGTGTGCCGGTAGTGCCCGATGCCGGCCCCAAACTGGCTTGCGGGGAAGGCCCGGCGTCGCGGCCAGCACCGCCGGTCCGCCATCCGCGCAGGGTCGGTGGCGCCAAACAGCCCCGGCCCCGGGGTGACGGGCCCCGGGCCTGGGCCATCTGCGGTTGAGACTACGCGGCTAGCGGGCGGCTTCGACCGCTTCCCAGGCCTTCTGGAGGGCGTCTTGAGCGGCGCCGTAGGCCTCCCAGTCACCGGCCTTCATGGCGGCATCGGCATCCTCGATGGCCTTGCCCAGGGCGTCTAGCGCCTGGTCCATGGTCAGTTCACCGGCCGTCGGTGAAGACGACGGCGTGGCTGATGGAGCCGGGCTCACACTGCTGGTGGCAGTCTCGCTGGGTGTGGGTGAAGCCGAAGGCGTCGCACTGGGCTCCCCGTCAGATCCGTCGCCAGACCCGTCGCCATCGCCCAGGTCGACATTCGGGTCCTTGATCACGTCGGCATCGCCGGCCTCGGCTCCGGAATCACCCCCAAACACCTGGTCCAAGGCCTCGTTCAACGTGTCGGCCACACCGACCTTGTCGCCAAAGCCCACCACCACCTTCTGCAGCGACGGGAAGGCGGTGCCTTGGGCCGCCTGGACATAGACCGGCTGGACATAGAGCAGGCCGCCACCCACCGGCAGCGTCAACAGGTTGCCCTTGACCACGGTGGAACCCTGGATCTGGAACGGATACAGGGCGTCCTTGACCACGCCATCGGAATCGAAACTGTTCTGCACCTGGTTGGGACCTGGCACAGACGAACCCTGCGGTAACACCAGCAGCCTCATCTTGCCGTAGCCACTGGCCACCTGCCCGGCCGAGTCGCCGGTTTCCGAATCGACCGCCAGGAAACCCTTCAGGATCGGCCTGTCATTAGTACCGGTCCCCACCGGGATGAAGCTGGTGCTGAGCGAGAAGGTGGCCTCGTCCTGGCTGGGCATCTTCAACGTCAGGTAGTAGGGCGGCTGCTGCACGTTAGTGTTGGTCTGCGTCGGATCGGTTGGAATCTGCCAGAAGTCCTGGCCGGAATAGAACGTGCCGGCGTCCGTCACGTGATACTTGGCCAGCACGGTGCGCTGCACCTTGAACAGCGATTCGGGGTAGCGCAGGTGGGCCATCAGCTCGCTCGAGATCTCCGAGATCGGCTCCAACGTGTTCTGGTACACCCCGGCCCAGGCCTGCAACACCGGGTCGTCCGCATCCCAGGCGTACAGCGTGACCGAACCGTCATAGGCGTCCACCACGGCCTTGACGGAGTTCCGGATGTAGTTGACGGACCCGGCGCTCATCGAGTTGAGCCCGGCCACGCCGGACCGGGCCGTGATCGAATCCAGCGTGGCGCTGGCTACGGTCTGGTGTTCCGCATAGGGGTAGGCGTCCGATGTCGTGTAGCCGTCTACGATCCAGACGATCCGCCCGTCTACCACGGCCGGGTAGACCCGCTCATCCAAGGTCAGGTAGGGCGCCACCTTTTGCACCCGCGTGGCCGGGTCGCGGTCATACAGGATTTGCGACTCGGAGTTGACATAGTCGCTGAACAGGATGTTGGTGGAACTAAAGCGCAGGGCGTACAGCACCTTGTTGAGCAGCGACCCCACATTGGGTCCGCCGTCGCCGGCGTAGGTCGTGTTGACCTGCCCCAACTCGGCCTCATCGGACGGGTAGTCAAGCTCCACCGGAGCGGTACCTTCCGGCCCACCCACAATCGAGTATTCCGGCGATGAGGTGCCAAAGTAGACTCGCGGTTCTTCCACGTCCAGTTCACCAGCCGCCGGAATGTCGCCCTCATAGAAGGACGGCCAGCCCTGTTCATCGGTCGTGTTGCCGTACGCGGCCGCCACCCCGTAACCGTGGGTGTAGACGGTGTGCAGGTTAACCCAACTGTCTTCCGTCAGGCCGGACAGGTTGATGTCGCGCACCGCGATCACCGTGTCGCGCTTGACGCCATCGATCTCATAGCGGTCCACCGACAGCACCGAGGGAAAGTCGTAGTACTGCTTGTTCTGCTGCTTCTGGCGGAAGGTTGGGGTCACCACGGTGGGGTCCAGCAGGCGGATGGAGGCGGTCGAATCCGCGTCCTGGCGCAGCGCGCCGGCCTCCGTGGTGGTCTTGGCTGAATACTGTTCAACTTCAATGTCGTTCAGGCCGAAGGCGTAGCGGGTGGCCGCGATGTTGCGCTGAATGTAGGGCGCTTCCTTGGTGGCCTGGGTCGGTTCGACCGAGAAACGCTGGATCAGCGCCGGGTAGGCCCAACCCACGGCCAGGCCGGAGATGACCATCAGGCCAAGGGCGGTGGCGGGCAGTTTCCAGTCGCCCTTCCAGGCCGCCACCACAAACATGGCGGCCACAAACACGGCGATGAACGCCATGATGGCCTTGCCCGGAATGTTGGCGTGAATCTGGGTGTAGCCGGCGCCGTCAAACCGCTCCCCGGATTGGGTCAGCATGGAGTACCGGTCCAGCCAGTACTGGGCGGCCACGAACAGGCAGAAGACCGCCGCCGTGATGCCTAGCTGGGCCCGGGCGGACTTGGTGACGGACGGCAGGCCACGTCCCTGGGACAGCCTGAGCCCGCCGTACAGGTACTGGATCACCAGGCCAACCACCAGCGCCACCGCCACGGCCGACATCAGGAAGGAAACGGCAAAGCGTAAGGCCGGCAGCGTGAAGGTATAGAAGGAGATGTCCAACCCAAACTGCGGATCGGTTTCACCAAAGGACGTGCCGTTGATAGCCAGCAGCACCTTTTCCCAGTTGGAGGCCGAATTGCCGCCCGCAAACAAGCCGATCAGCACCGGCAGCAGAATCATGGCCGGCTTGCGCAGCGGGTCAAACACGGCCCGGTAGCGTTCCGCCACCTGGCCATCGGTGGAGCCAGGCGCGTAGACGGGCCGCGACTTGTAGGCCAGCCACATGCTGAGCCACACCAGGCCGCCCATGACCGCACCACCGGCCAGGAACAGGCAGATGCGGGCCACCCACTGCGTACCGAAGACCCTCAGGTAGCCGATCTGCTGGAACCACAAGATTTCGGTCCAAAACCGGGAGGCGGCCATCAGCAGGATGGCGACCAACACCAAGATGGCAATGGTCCAAACGATGGGCGAGCGCCAGATCGGCTTGGCGTTGGGCCGGGCGGGGCGGGGCTGTTTGGGGCCGCGGGGCGGCAGATTCAGTGAGAACACCGTCTAAGGGTGTCACACCAACCTGGGTTTGCCGAACCAACCGGCCTCCGCGCGGGCCCGGCCTGCACCGTTATTTCACATCGCAACTGGGCAGTTCAGACCCGTTGCCCGCCCGCAGGGCGTCCAAGGCCGCCACCGCGTCGTCAAGATCCTCGATCGCCACCACCTGCAGACCGTCCGGCACGTGACCCCGGGCCTCGTCGCAGTTGGCCTGCGGGGCCAAGAAGACAGTTGCCCCAGCCTCTTCCGCCCCGATCAACTTTTGCCGGATACCGCCGATGGCGCCCACCGACCCATCCGCGTCCATGGTGCCGGTACCCGCGATGACACGGCCATCCGCCAGGTCTTCATCACCCAGCTTGTCGATGATCGCCAACGCGAACATGGTGCCGGCGCTGGGCCCGCCAATGTTCTCGATGCCGTAGGTCACCTCGACCGGGGTTTCGAAGGTGACGGCCACACCCAGCCGGGCCGGGGCGCCATCGTTCCCCTGGGTGGTGACCGGCACGTCAACCGTGGATCCGTCTCGTTCCACCTGGACGGTTACCTCGGTGCCGGCCGTGATCTGGTCCAGCAGCCCCAGCAGTTGGCCGTAGCCGGTGACAGCCTGGCCGTTCAGGGCCAGGATCTTGTCCCCGGCCTGCAACGGGTGGTCGTCTGGCACCGCCTCCACCACCGGCGTGACCGCGTAGTCCAGGTACTCCAAGGCCGCCACGGTGGCGGT
>JAISTN010000280.1 GCA_031272565.1 Bifidobacteriaceae bacterium | reverse complement strand
GGAGGCTTGGCCGGTAGAGAGCCACTGACCCTCAAAAGGGGGTATCAGCCCACCAGAGGATCCAGTTGCCGGGTATCACCTGGCCCGGCTAATGTAGGTAATAGCCTACTTTCTAGCTTGGGAGGAGCCATGGCGACGGTGACAGCCGCCCAGTTCAACCGCGACGTCTCGGCCGCGAAGCGGGCAGCGGCCCAAGGTCCCGTCTTTGTCACCTACCGCGGGCGGGCCACCCACGTCCTGTTGACCATGGCCGACTATGAGGCGCAAGTTGGTGGGCGGACACTCTTGGAGGCACTGCACCCCGGCTGGTTGAACGCCCCGGGTGTGGTGGCAGAACTGGAACTGCCGGTGCGCGATGAACTACCGCGGGCAGCGGAGTTGGCCTGATGCTGCTGTTGGACACCATGGTGGTGAGCGACATCGGCAAGACCCGGATCGAGCCGGCCTTGAGACACTGGGCCAAGACGGTCGACCTGGCCCAGGCCTTCATCTCGGTAGTGTCGCTGGAAGAGATCGAACTGGGCATCTTGCTGAAAGCGCGCCAGGACCCGGTTCAGGCGGGTTATCTGAGGCGGTGGTTTAGCGAGGCGGTGTTGGGTGGATTCCAGGGCCGAATCCTGCCAATCGATAGTGCGGTGGCACTACAGGCGGCCGCTCTCCACCTGGACCGGACATGTCCGGCCAACGACGCGCGCATCACTGCCACGGCCCTGGTGCACCAACTAACGGTGGTGACACGCAATGTGACGGACTACGCCGGTACAGGCGTGGCACTGATCAACCCATATGCCTGAGCCCTGAACCTGTCACCGGCCGGCCAACTGGCGGGTGGCCTGGCGGTACTCCAACTGGCGGGCCAACATGGTGGCGTACTTCATTTGGTAGCCGTGCTGGGCGGCAAAGTGGATGACGTTCCAGTACATGGCCTCGATCTCCAGCGGGCGCCCGGCCAGGTAGTCCAGCCGCATCGACGAGTTGTATGGGCCCATGGTGTCCAGCGTGGCCAGCATTTCATCGGCAAACGAGGCTTCGATGGTCACACCAGCGGCCGCGGCCGCCTCGATCAACTCCTCCATCATGGCGTGCGCCAAGACCTGGATTGAGGGCGAAGCGGCCAGGTCGGCGGTGGTGGCGTCCAGCACCACGGTCAAGCCGTTGAAGGGCACGTTCCAGATCAGCTTGCGCAGGCGGGCCTCCAGCACTTGGCCAACCGTCTTGGTCTCGATGCCGGCCCCCATGAAGACGGCCGCCAAGTCGGCCAGGCGGGCGGCATCGGGCACCTGAGAAGCCAGCGAAACCAAACCGTAGTCGGTGTGGCGAACCCGCCCTGGGCCGTCCCGGAAGGTACAGATGAAGCACAGGCCGGCATAGATCCGGGCTTGGGGGTACAACTTGGCCAGCAGCGGTTCGTTGCCAAAGCCGTTCTGCATCAGCACCACGGCGGTGCCGGGCTTGATGACGGGAGCCAGCGCCGGGAAGACGGCCTGGTTGGCGGTCGCCTTGATTGTCACCAGCACTATGTCGCAGGCCGGCAGGTCCGCGATCTGGGCATACGCCAGTGGCTTGGCGACCGAAAAGTCGCCCAGGTAGGAATCAACCGTCAGGCCATGGTCCCGCAGGTAGGCGTGTTCGGTGCGGGACCAGAAATGGACCCGGTGCCCCGCCCGGGCCAGCCTGGCACCGTAATAGCCGCCGATGGCGCCTGTGCCGATAACTGCGATGTCCAAGCCTACTTAGCCTCCTGTAGTAGCTGCCTTGAATGCCGCCCTTGATACTACGACCCTTTGGCGGAAGACGGCGGCGTTGTGCCGGGGAAACGTTTACGAAGGGTCATGGGACGAGTACGGTTGCCACCATGAACGCTCTGCCAAAGCGCCGCTTGGGGCGCTCCAACCTGACCGTCACCGCACTTGGCCTGGGCACCTGGGCGCTGGGCGGCGTAGTCACCGTCAACGGCCGGCCGAGCGGCTACAGCAACGTGGACGATGGAGAGGCCGAACAGGCCGTCTACCTGGCCTTGGAAAGCGGCATCAACCTGGTGGACACGGCCGACTTCTATGGCATGGGCCACTCCGAGCGGATGCTGCGGCGGGCGCTGGCCAGCTTCCCGGAGGTGTTGATTGCCACCAAGTTTGGCAACTCGTTCGATGAGGCAACCAAGACGGCTCTGGGCCCCAACGTCACGCCCGCCTACATCCGCCAGGCGGTGCGGGCCTCGCTGGAGCGCCTGGGCCGGGAGGTGATCGATTTCTACCAGCTTCACACCTTCCAGCTCACCACCGCCCAGTCCGATGACGTGGTGGCCACTCTGGAGGAACTAGCGGACCAAGGCCTGATCCGCTGGTATGGCGTGTCCAACGGTGACCCGGCCCAGATCGCGGGGATTGCCAAGGGGCCGCGCTGCACCTTGGTGCAGATCGAACTGAACGTGCTGGATGACAACCCGGCAGCCCTGGCGGCGGCCGAGGAGCACGACCTTGGTGTGGTGTGCCGCTCGCCCTTGGCGATGGGCCTGCTGGGTGGCCGCTATTCGGCCGCCACCAAACTGCCAGCCAACGACATCCGCGGCCAGCAGCCGGAATGGCTGCGCTGGTTCACCGATGGCGTGCCGGACCCGGGCTACCTGGAACGGCTGGACCAGGTCAAGGCGCTGCTGACCAGCGGCGGCCGGTCGCTGGCCCAAGGGGCGTTGGCCTGGATCTGGGCCCGGTCAGCCCGCGCCATTCCGCTGCCGGGCTTCCGCAACCGGGACCAGGTACGCGACAACCTGGGTACGGCCGGGGCCGGCCCGCTCGACCCGGCCACCTTCGCCGCTGTGGAACGCCTCCTGGGCCGCTAGCGGCCGGCGTTGCCGCGCGG
>JAISTN010000260.1 GCA_031272565.1 Bifidobacteriaceae bacterium | reverse complement strand
GGGGATCAAGCGGTTTCATGGCAGGTCAAGGCTATCGGACCGGCCTGCGGCGTGAGCACGCCTGGCCGCACCCCAGCCGGCGCGCTGGTCGCGTCCCGGCCCACGCACCCCCGGCCGGCGGCCGGGCGGCCAACCGGCGCACAAGAAAAGGGGGTGGGGGCCCGGCCGGACCCCCACCCCCCCGGGAGGTGAATTGCTGTCTCCTATTCGGCGGCCGCCTCAAGGCCGGCGAACTCCGGAATGCGATCGGCCGAGATCCTCCGGCGGAACACCCAGATGCTCCACGCCTGGTAAGCCAGGACGATCGGCACCAAGCAGCCGGCCACAATGGTCATCAGCTTCAGGGTGAGCGGCGAGGAGGCCGCGGCTTGCATCGGCAGACCGGTGATCTTGTCGCCATCGGCGAACGCCACCAGGTCGGTGTGTTCATCCAACAGGCCCAACGCCACCAGGGCGCTGAGGGCCTGGTTGGCATTGTCCAACCGGCCGTTCAGGTTGGCCAGGCCCAGGTCGTTGTCCCAGGCCGAACCGGTGATGATGGGCAGCAGCTCAAGGCCGTCGTGCAGGGTGGGCGTCTCCGATTCGGGGGCGTCGGCCACGGCCTGCAGCGTTTCGACCACCTTGCCCAGCACGCCCTGCACGGAGGCGGGGATCTGGTCAAGGGCGGCGGCCACTGTCCTTTCGAGTTCGCTGACCACGACAGCGGCCGGCACGTCAGCGATCGGGTCATCTCCGTCGATCACACCCTGGACCACGGCCATCACGGTGTCGTTGTCAGCCGGGAGGTCGTTGCGGGCCAAGGTGATGGCCACGGTGGTCAGGACGTGTTCGGTTGCGATGACGCCAATCGCCTCGGTCTTGGTGCCGTCCACCAGGGCTGGCACATCGGCCAGGATGGCGGCCGTCACGGCCTTGTCGAAGTCGCTTGGGTCAGCTTGGATGTCGGCGTAGGTCAAGGCGCCAGAACCGAGGGCTCCGCCCACCCGCTCGTAGCACTTGTCCACCACCAGTTTGACGTCTTCCTGCGGGATCAGGCCGGCGGCCGGATAGGTGCCGGTGGCCACGTCTTGCAGGATGGCGTCGGTCAGGGCTTCGGTCTTTGCGGTCGGCTCACCAACCAGGTCGGCACCGGGCGTGGCCTCGACGGCCTGGAAGGTCAGGGCGACCACGTCGTTGACGTTCAGGCCGGCCCCATCGTTGTCTGTGCCCAGCACCACGCGGCCCACAATCGGGTCGGCGATCGCATCGCCCTTGACCGTCACGCTGGAGGCGTTGATGACGTTGGGGAACAGGGCCACAAAGATGGTGGCCACGGCGGCGGCCAGCGCCACCGTGATGGAACCGAAGGCCAAGCCGAACTTCTTGGCTAGTGTCAGCAGGACCACGCCAATCAGGGCGACCGCCGCGACAATCACGGTGATCCACTGGATGGTGGGGTTGTTGCCGAACTTGAAGGCCAGCCAGACGGCCCAGACGGCCGCCAGGACGGTGGCGACAATCGCCAGCTTGGGGGCCAGTGATTCGGCCCGCCGGCGCAGGTCGCCTTCGGTCTTCAAGGCCAGGAAGATACCGCCCGTGGCCAGGAACAGCGAGGCGGTGGTCAAGCCGCCCAGCAGCGCGAAGCCGTTGTGGGCGATGACCAGATCCCAGAAGTCGCCGGCGTACAGGATCTTGGAGGGACCCACCTGGGTGGCATCCACGGCCGCGGGCACGCCCGCCACCAGATCGGAGAACGCCACGCCCCACAGGACGGCGGGAATCCAGGAACCGACAATGATGCAGAAGTCCCACAGCTTGCGCCACGAGGCCTTGTTGATCTTGCCGCGGTATTCGAAGGCCACCGCGCGGGCGATCAAGCCCAGCAGGATCAGGAACAAGGGCAGGTAGGCGGCCGAGAACAAGGTGGCGTACCACGCCGGGAAGGCCGCGAAGCTGGCGCCGCCGGCCGTCAGGACCCAGACCTCGTTGCCGTCCCACAGTGGGCCGATGGTAGACAGCATGGCCCGGCGTTCGGAATCCTTCTTGCCCAGGATGGGCAGCAGCATGCCGACGCCAAAGTCGAAGCCTTCCAGCACCAGGTAGCCGGTCCACAGGACGGCGATCAGGCCGAACCACAGGATCTGCAGGCCGGTCGGGTCGGTGGTGAGGAAATGAAGCAGGTTGACCACGGCATTCGCGGTCCCTTCGGTGGTGGCCGGATTGACCGGATCCGCCGCTAGCACAGAAGCCAAAGTGTCAGTCAACATGGTTGTTTCTCCTTAGCTTCTTCTCAGTAGCTGAAGGTCAGGGGCTTGGAATCATCCAAGTCGGCCTTGACCTCCGGCGGGGACTCGTCGAACGGCGCGCCCTTGGCGACGTACCGTTTCATCAGGTAGAACCACGCGACTGCCAGCACCAGGTACAGCAGGGTGTAGACAATCACGGTCAGGGTGACGCTCGAAGTGGGTACCACGGGCGAAACCGCGTCGTTGGTGGTGAGGCTGAGCTGGGAGGCTTCGGCCGATAGCGTCTGCACACCGCCGCTGCCGCTGTAGTCCAAGACGGGATAGACGATGAACGGCTGGCGGCCAATCTCGGTGAAGATCCAGCCGAAGGTTGCCCCCAGGAACGGCATGGGCAGCGTCAGGACGGACCAGAACTTGAGGAAGCCGGAGCCGGTGGTGCGGCCCTTCCTCAAGGTGATCAACCCGACCAGTGCCAGCACGGCGCTGAAGATGCCGAAAGCGATCATCAGGCGGAAGGTCCAGAAGACCACCATCTGGTTGGGGATGAAGTCCAGGCCTTTTTCATCCGCCACTTCGGGTGGCGTCTGGTAGCCCTCTTGGAGGAGTTGCTCCGCGTCGTTGACACCGGTCACAACGGCGTCTGGGTCGTTGTAGGCCAGCAGCGAGAGCAGCTTGGGGATTTCGATGATCCGGGTGGGCTCGGTCCATTCGCCGTCCAGGTTGGCCGGGTCGACCGGCGCGCACTCGCCGAAGGCCACCACGGTGAAGCCGGCGCCTTCGCCCTCGGTGGGCGTGACGCACAGCATTTCCGCGGCGGCCATCTTGGTGGGCTGGATCTTGGTGATGACCTGGGCCTGGTTGTGACCGGAGAAGATCAGCGACAGGCCGGCGATGATGATCACCCAGCAGCCCAACACACCGGCTTTGCGGTACACCTGGGCGCCTTCGGCGTTGCCGGCCCGGGTGGCCTTGACGACCCACCAGATGGCGATGCCGGCCATGAAGCTGCCGGCCACCACGAAGGCGGTCGAGATGGTGTGCCAGAAGGTCGAGAGTGACAGTTGTGAGAAC
>JAISTN010000231.1 GCA_031272565.1 Bifidobacteriaceae bacterium | reverse complement strand
CAACCCAACCGGCGCCGTCTACACCCCAGCCGAAACGGAAGCCATTGGCCGCTGGTGCCTGGAACACGGCATCTGGGTGGTGACAGATGAGATCTACCAGCATCTGGTCTATGACGAAGCCCAGTTCACCTCGATTCTGGCGGCGGTGCCGGAACTGGCCGAACAGTGCGTGGTGCTGAACGGCGTGGCCAAGACCTACGCCATGACCGGCTGGCGGGTCGGCTGGATGATCGGCCCACTGGATGTCATCAAGGCCGCCACCAACCTGCAAAGCCACCTGTGTTCCAATGTGGCCAACGTGTCACAGATGGCGGCCCTGGCGGCCGTCAGCGGCCCGCTGGACGCGGCCATGCAGATGCGGGCCGCCTTTGACCGGCGGCGCCAGGTGATGGTCTCCATGTTGCAGCAGATCGACGGTGTGATCTGTCCCCTGCCCAAGGGCGCCTTCTACGCCTATCCTTCGGTCCAAGGAGTCTTGGGCAAGACCATCCGGGGTGTCCAGCCCGCGACCAGCTCGCAACTGGCCTCGCTGATTCTGGATGAGGTTGAGGTGGCGGTGGTGCCAGGTGAGGCCTTCGGCACACCGGGCTTCCTGCGCCTCAGTTGCGCCCTGGGCGACGAGGATCTGGTGGAAGGCGTGGGCCGCATCCAGACCCTGCTGGGCGAAGCCAAGTAAACCGGTCGACACGGTGCGCGACCTGGCCCAACTGCCGAAGGCGCACCTTCACCTGCACTTCACCGGTTCGCTGCGTCTTACCACGCTGGTGGAACTGGCCCAGGCGCACGGCGTCCGCCTGCCTCACCTGTTGCTGGGCGGCGAACCGCTGGGCTTGAACCCCTCCGAGCGGGGCTGGTTCCGCTTCCAGCGCTTGTACGATGCCGCCCGCCACGCCGTGGTGGGCGAGGCGGCCCTGCGCCGGGTAGTACGTGAGGCCGCCCAGGATGACGCCGCAGAAGGCTCGGGCCGCCTGGAGTTGCAGATCGACCCGACCACCTACGGCGCCTCGGTGGGCGGCATCACGCCGGCCCTGGAGATCGTGATCGACGAGGCCAAGGCCGCCAGCCGCACCACCGGCGTGGACATTGGCCTGGTGGTGGCCGCCTCGCGTACGCGCCACCCGCTGGAGGCCCGCACGCTGGCCCGGCTGGCGGTCAAGTACGCCGGCAACGGCCCTGGCGAGGTGGTCGGTTTTGGACTGTCGAACGACGAGCGCCGGGCCGACACGGCCGTCTTTGGCCCGGCCTTCGAGTTGGCCCACCGAGCGGGCCTGGCCGCCGTCCCCCACGGCGGCGAACTGCTGGGGCCGGACCACATCCGGCAGATCATGGACTGCCTGCACCCGCAACGGATTGGCCACGGCGTGCGGGCGGTGGAGGACCCGGCCACCTTGGACCTGGTGGCGCAGCGCGGCATTGCCCTGGAGTTGTGCCCGCTGTCCAACGTCGCCTTGGGGGTTTACGACCAGCCGTCCCAGGTGCCGCTGCGGCCCATCGTGGAGGCCGGCATCAAGGTGGCGTTGGGCGCCGATGACCCGCTGCTGTTCCGCTCCCGCCTGGTGGACCAGTACCGCGTGGCTCGCGAGGATCTAGGCTTCAGCGACCCGGAGTTGGCGGCCTTGGCCAGGGCTTCGGTGGAGGCCTCGCGGGCGTCCGATGGCGTCAAGCGGCGTCTGCTGGCCGGGATTGACGCCTGGCTGGCGGGGTAGGCGGCGTCTTGCCGCCGATGCCGCCCGGCACGTGTTCTAGCCGGCCGGCAGGGCGGTGTTGACCAGCGTTGGTTCCGGGGTCAGGGAGACCTGGAACGCTTGGTGGACTTGGCGCACAATGGCGCCGGCCAAAGCCATGATGTCATCGGCCGTGGCGCCGCCGCGGTTGGTCAGCGCCAGCACGTGTTTGGTCGAGGTGGTGGCCCGCACCCGTTCGTTCAGCACCGCCGGGGCCAGGGTCAGCACCCCGTCCGGGCCGGGCGCCAGGCCGGCGCCCTTGGCCACACCCGCTTGCTCCATCAGCCAGGCGGCCGAGGTCTTGACCACCGCATAGCCTGCCGGCGCGGTGCCGGCCGGGAACTGGGGCGCACCTGGCGGCAGCGCCGCGGCGTGCTCGGCGCACAGCACCGGGTTGGTAAAGAACGAGCCCACCGACCAGGTGTCGTGGTCCGCCGGGTCCAGCACCATGCCCTTGGTGCGGCGCAGGTTCAGCACCGCTTGGCGGACCTTCGCCAGTGGTGCGGTGGCGCCCAGTTCAACCCCTAGGGCCTGGGCCAACTGGCCGTAGGCCACGGGGGCCGAAAGCGGGTCGCGCCGGGCCTGGAAGACCACCGCCAGCACCACCCAGCGGGGCGTGAAACCGCCGCGCTCCTGCAGGGACCCTTTGAGGGCCGAGGCCCGGTAGCCAAAGGCCAGTTTGTCCGCCGTCAAAGTGACCACCTCACGCCGGGCGCGATCATAGGCCCGCACGGCCGTGATCAGTTCCGAGACTTCGTGGCCGTAGGCGCCCACGTTCTGGACCACCGTGCCGCCCACCGTGCCGGGGATGCCGGATAGGGCCTCAAAGCCGGACCAACCGGAAGCCACGGCCTTGGTCACCAGCGTGTCCAGGGGCAACCCGGCCGAGGCCTCGACCCGGACCTGCCCGGCGGCATCGGACATTACCTGAAGTGAAGCCCAGTCCGGCCGCACCACTACCAAGTCACTCAAGTCCTGCCCACAGACCACGTTGGAGCCGCCCCCTAGGACCAACAGGGGCCGGCCGGCCAGGTCGGCTTCCGCCACGGCCCGCACCAAGGCGGCCTCGGTGGCCGGTTCGACCAGCCGATGCGGCACGCCGCCCATCCGCAAAGTGGTCAGGTCCGCCAACGACACCACTTTGGGACGCGCCCGGAAGCTGGCGTGGGAGTCTGGGCTGGGGCCGGGTTCTGGCACCCTCCCAGGCTACAGCCCTGGTGTGTCCGCCGTGCGGCGCGGCGGGCGGAGCGCCGGTGACAGGATCAGGCTGAGCAGCACTGGACCCGCCACCACCAGGAGCGCGTGGCGGTAGCCGATGTGGTCCGCCAGCATGCCCAGCAGCGGCGGCCCGGCCAGGAAGGCGGTGTAGCCGATGGTTGAGACGGCCGAGGTCCGCACGGCCGCCTTCAGCGGGTCATCGGCCGCGGCCGACATGCCCATGGGGAAGCCCATGGCGGCACCCAGCCCCCAGACCGTGCCGCCCACGATGGCGGCCGCCACCCACGGCGCCAGCGCATAAGTGGCTAGCCCAGCCAGCGCCAGGCAGCAACTCAGCATCTGGGTGAAGACCCGGCCCTTGGTGTCGATCAGCCTGGTGCCCAGGGCCCGCATGGCGGTCATGGCCGTCAGGAAGCAGGCCAGGCCGATAATGCCAACTGATTCGCGGACCGCGAAATCCTGCCCGATGCCCAGGATCAGCCAGTCGTTGGCGCTGCCCTCCGCCAAGGCGGCCCCCAACACGACCAAGCCAATCAGCCAGGTGCGGGCCTCGCCCCAGGCGGCCAGAGCGCCGCTGCGGTGCTTCGCTTGGCTGGTGCCCGGGTTCCCGGGCCGGTCCTGGCTGGCCGCCTGGCCGGCCTCGATGGCCTCGCCGCTGGTGGCGCCGTG
>JAISTN010000097.1 GCA_031272565.1 Bifidobacteriaceae bacterium | reverse complement strand
CTGGATGCCGTAGGCGCCGCGGCCAAAGTAGATCGTGTTGAGGTAGTCGGACAAGATCTCCATCTTGTCCCGTTCCCGGGTCACCTTGATGGCCAGTAGGGCCTCGCGCAGCTTGCCCTTGATCGAGGTGGTGGTTTCACCTACCAGGTAGCGCTCGATGTACTGCTGGGTGAT
The DNA here is from genome assembly GCA_031272565.1 of Bifidobacteriaceae bacterium. GTDB lineage: Bacteria > Actinomycetota > Actinomycetes > Actinomycetales > WQXJ01 > JAISSX01. The sequence continues at coordinate 6,881 of JAISTN010000097.1, read as the reverse complement.
GGTTGAACCACCCTGCCGGTCGCCCCGCAGGGTGTGGTAGAAGGCCCGGGCCAGCGCCATCGGGTCAACGCCGGCGTTTTCCCAGAAGGTGCGGTCCTCGGCCGCCACCACGGCATCCCGGACATGTTCGGGCAGCCCCGCCACGTCAATGATCTCCCGGTTCTGGACCACGAATTCGCCCATCAGGGTTTGGCCGTCGGAGTAGTAGACCTTGGTCGTTTGGGCCTGGACCAGTTCGCCTGGTTTGGGCAGGTCAACCATGGCGTAGGCGACCATGAACAGGCCAATCCCGGTGGCTGCGAACAGCACAATTGAGGCGGTGACAAAGCGCCACGATGGTACCCAGCGGCGCCAGCCGGTGTACTGCTTGCGGGGGTAGTTGAAGAAGCCCCAGCGTGGCTTGCCGCGGCGGGTGTAGCGCTTGGGTTGGCGCCCGGTGGGGGTGGCAGCGGCCTTGGCCGTTCTGGCCGTCCGGGCGGTGGCGGCGGCTCTGGGGCTAGTGGTACCGGCGGCCTTGGCCCGGACCGAGGTCCGGGTCGGGGTGGCCTTGGTGGAGGCCCCGGCGGGCGCTGCTTTGGTGGGCGTGCCGGGCACGTGGCGGAACTGGGGTCGGTCCAGTTGGCCGGGGGTGTTGGCGCGGCTGGGTGTGGCGGCCGGGCTGGCTGGTTTGGCCGCCTTGGCCGGCCCTTGGGCGCGCCTGGCGGGGAGGGCCTGGCCCTGGGCATCGACGGCCCGGGGCTTAGGCCCGGCTGTGCGGCGGCGGGGCGCTCCGCCCGAAGGTGGGGTCGTGGCTGCTGGCACGTTTCCTACTCTCTCACGGTAGGTTCCCTCCGCCAGGGGGACGCGGGCAGCCTGACGTGACATTTCACGGCTTCTCCACGTTCCCGCCGGGACGGTCTTGGTAGTGCCCGATGCCGCCCGCCGGCGGGGTTTCTGGCCTGGTGGGACCAGGTTTCCCGCACGTAAAATCGCCCCCCCGGTGGGTAATAACGCTGAGGGGGGTGCCGGACGGCTACCACAGTGTCGCCTTTCGGATAAAACCGCAGGTCAGAGACTTGCCCAGATGTGACGAAGGTCACACTTGGAGTCGCCGCGGCTGGACGTGTTGTCCAGACCGGGGGGGGTTGCCATACAAACCGTCAAAAGGCCAGGTCGGGCCCTCCCCATAGCATCGGTTCACCGAGCGCGAACAGCGAACACCGGCGAGGTTCGCAGCGAAGCAACACCCCGGTGTGCGCCTGGAGGAACCATGACAGACATGGGTGCAGGAGCTGCCATCCACGTTGAGCACGTCTCCAAGACCTTCGTCACCAAGGACGGGACGACAGAGGCCGTGGCAGACGTCTCCTTTGACGTGCCGTCCGGCAGTTTCGTGTCCTTGATTGGGCCTTCAGGCTGCGGCAAGACAACAGTGGCCCGGATGATCGGCGACCTGCTGGCGCCCACCTCGGGTGAGATCACCATTGACGGCGAATCGCCCTCGGTGGCCCGCGGGCACCGGCGCATCGGTTTTGTCTTCCAGCGCCCCACCCTGGTGGCCTGGCGGTCGGTCTTGAAGAACGTGACGCTGCCGCTGGACGTGCTGGGCTGGCCCAGGGCCAAGAAGCGCGAGCGGGCCATGGAACTGCTGGACCTGGTGGGTCTGGCGGACTTTGCCAACCACCGGCCAGACCAGCTTTCGGGCGGCATGCAGCACCGGGCCGCCATCGCCCGGGCGCTGTCCTATGACCCGGGCGTGCTGATCATGGATGAACCGTTCGGGGCGCTCGACCTGATCACCCGCGACCGGATGGGTTTTGAACTGCTCCGCATCTGGGCGGAAGCGAAGAAGACCGTCATCTTCATTACCCACTCGATCGAAGAAGCCGTGCTGCTGTCAACGACCGTCCTGGCAATGGCCGCCCGGCCTACCTACGTCCAGGAACTGGTTCCCATCACGCTCGAACGTCCCCGTGTTGTCGAACACCGGCAAGACCCCAGGTTCTTGCAGGCCACTGCCAAGTTGAGGGAGATGCTGGAACAAAATGGCTGAACACCCAAAGAAGTCCAGGACGCTCACCCGCATTGGGCAGGCAGTGCTGAGCGCCCTGCCCGCCACCCTCTTCTATGTTGGCTTGCTGGTGGTGTGGGACATCGCCTCCCGGGCCGGCAAGGTGGAACGTTACATTCTGCCCGGTCCGTCCATGATTGGCCGGTCGATCAAGAAGAACTGGGACCTGCTGCTCCACAATTCCTGGGTCACCGGCCGGGCACTGGTGCTGGGCTTCCTGCTGGGTTCGCTGATCGGCTTTGTCTGCGCCCTGGGCATCTACTACTCCAAGATCCTGCGCAAAATCCTCTACCCGGCGGCCGTCTTCCTGCAGACCGTCCCCAAGGTGGCCCTGGCCCCCGTCTTCATCATCTGGTTTGGCACCGGGCAGAAGTCCATCATCGCCATCACGGCGCTGATCTGCTTGTTCCCAGTCCTGGTCAACACCCTGGTGGGCTTCGAAGGTGTCGACCAGAACCTGCTAGAGATGATGCACTCGGTTTCGGCCTCGTCCCCCCAGCGCTTCTACTACATCCTGGTCCCATACGCCCTGCCGTCCATCGTGGCCGGCCTGGAGGTGGGCAGCTCACTGGCCGCCGTGGGCGCCATCGTCGGTGAGTTCATCGCCGCCCGTGAGGGCCTTGGCTTCGAAATCCAGATGGCTTCCTCCCGCATTGCTACGGAGGAAGTCTTCGCCGTGTTGCTGGCCGTGTCGATTCTGGGCATGGCCTTCTACTACTTCGTCCGCTTGATTGGCCGCCTGCTACTAGGCAACCGTCAAACGGCCGAGGGCGCCCAAGCATCCGCCTAGGCAGGCCTCAGGTTCTTCCGGGAACTGCCCCTAACCCAACTCCACAAGTCCCCCAAGATGGTCCCGCAAGGGGCGGGGCCACCACGTTAGAAAAGAGGAACACTTTCATGAGTGCTACGCGAATGAAGCGCCACCAACTCTTGGCGATGGTCGGGTTCACCCTGACGGCGGCGCTGGCTGTCGTTGGGTGCTCCTCAGGCAGCAAGGGGTCGTCCGACTCCAGCGCCTCGAGTGATGGCGAACTCGTCACCGTCACCCTGCGCCATAGCTGGGTGCCGGACCAGATCACCCTGCCCTTCGCCGCTGCCAAAGTGGAGGGCTTCTACGAGGAAGAAGGCATCCGCTTGATCGACCAGGCCGGCAACGGCGGCGCCGTGGGCGTCCAGTTGGTGGCGGCCGGTGAAGTCAACTTCGCCACCGGCGAGGCTTCACACGTCATCAGTGCCCGCTCGCGCGGCATCAACGTCATCTCCGTGATGCAGGAATACGAGAACCAACCCGGTGCGGTCATCACCATGGAGGATTCGGGTCTGGACACTTGGGAGTCCCTGATCGGCAAGTCGGTTGGCGGCACCGCTGCCAGTTCCGGCCACGTCGGCTTCGAAGCTGCCCTGGAGCTGCAGGGCATCAGCAAGGACGCGGTCACGTTCGTCAACATGAGCCCGGGCGCCCAGTTTGCGGCCATGTCCTCGGGTGAGATCGACGCCGCCCTGACCTTCCTGGGCAACCTGGCGGGCATTCCGGAACTGAACGGCCACGTCAACATCATGACGTTTGCCGATGCCGGCTACCTGGCCCCGTCCACCTGCCTGTTCGCGGATGAAAAGTGGGTGTCGGAGAACGAAGACCTGGTCAAGCGGTTTGTGCGGGCTTCCATCAAGGGCATCAAGTTCACGGTTGAAAACCCGCGCCAGGCGGCCGAGGACATGGCGTCCATCACCGGCGGCGTGACGGCCGACAACCTTGAGGCCACCTGGCTGCTGGACCAGCAGTTCATCGCCACCGATTTCACCGCCACCAACGGCCTGGGCTACCACCCGGCCGACCAGTGGACCTTCTTGAAGGACGCCCTGCTGTCCAACGGTGAGATCGAAGAAGACACCGATGCCTCCAAGGCCTGGACCAACAAGTACATCGACCAGGTCTTCGAAGAGAGCCCTGACGTCAAGACCTACACCGATCCAACCAAGTAGAAGAGTCCCACAGCGGGCCGCGCCGCTCCCTTCCCGCCCTATAGGGGTGGCACGGCCACACAATCAGCCGGTTGGTCCGGGGACAACCCCCCCGGGCCAACCGGCTGACCAAATCCCCGTCCAACACCCCTTAGAAAGCGATCGTTGAGCCATGGCATTCACTGAAGAAACGCGACTCTTGTGGGCCGATTTCCCGGCCGATGAATACTCCGCCCGCGTGGAGCGTGCCCAAGGGCTGATGGCAGCGGAGGGTCTGGACGTTGTGGTCCTGACCCAGAAGGAGAACGTCGAGTACTTCTCAGGCTTCCTGACCGGGCACTGGGCGTCCAAGTCCTTCCCCACCGCGGCCGTGGTGCTGCACCGGACCAAGGCCCCCATCCTGGTGATTCCCCGCTTCTTTGCCGGCACCGCCTGGTCCACCTGCTGGATCGACAACATTCACTTCTTCGAAGAGCCGCACGCCGCTCCTCGCGAGTTCGCGGACGTGTTGATCGCGGCGGTCCGGGAAGCGGGCGGCAAGGACGCCCGCATCGGCTTCGAGCGGGGCCAGAACCTACAGCCCCTGTGGAACACGGACGACTACATCAAGGTGATGGCTGAGCTGGTTGGTGGGGGCGAAATCCTGTCCGCCGCCAACGTGGTTTGGGGTTGCCGCACCATCAAGTCGGAGCGCGAGATCGAGCGCATGAAGTGGTTGACGGGTGTGACCGACCGGGCCATCTTGGCCATGTTCCGGGACCTGCACCTGGGCGAAACCGAGATCGAGGTGGGCAACCAGCTAGCCAAAGAGATGATCGATGGCGGTGCGGAAGACACTTCGTTCCGCAACATCCGGGCCGGCGGCAACCGCTACCACTGCTCTGATTCGCACCCCCAGAACCGGGCGTTCATCGAGAACGACCTGCTGGTAATCGACACTGGCGCCCTGTTCAACGGCTACGTCACGGACGTGGCCTACACGGTGCTGTTCGGCAAGCCGACCGCCCGCCATGAGGAAGTCTGGGACGTGGTGGTGCGGGCCCAGGATGCGGCCATCGCCCTGTGCCGTCCCGGTGTCCGGGCTTGTGACGTGTTCTTTGCCTCGGAAGCCATCATCAAGGAATCCGGCCTGCCCACCTTGGACATGATTGGCCACACCCTGGGTCTGGATCTGCACGAGCCGCCCATGCTGACCCCGTACTGCACCGACCCGTTGAAGGCCGGCATGATCCTGTCGGTGGAGCCGTGGCTGTATGACCCGACCGGCCTGGGCGTATTCGCCGTCGAGGAGCACATCCTGGTGACGGAGGACGGCCCGGTCAACCTCTCATCAATCGAACGTAACGAACTGCGCACCGTCCGTTGAGGCCGGCGGTCTCCCATCATCCGCCGTGTGGACCTGCGCCGCGTCCCCGCCCTCATGGGTCTGAGGGCGGGGACGCCTTTTTTCCCCCAAGCCTCGCCCGCACCTGATAGCGGGCAACCCGGTGGGGGCTTGGGCCAACGCTGTAACATGGAGCGCAGCGCCCGGTAAAATGCCAGGTTGGCTGGATCCAGGTGAAAGGCGCACTATGGTCGCACTGCGAGACGTGCTCGCTGCTTCCCGCCTTGGTTTGCGCTTGCTGACCGGTTTTGAGCACATCGACCGGCCCATCCGCTGGGCGCACGTTTCCGAACTGAAAGACCCCACCCCCTGGCTGGAGGGCGGCGAACTGCTGCTCACCACCGGTTTGGGCTTGAACCTGGACGATGACGGCTGGGAACAGTATTGCCGCCGTCTGGTTCACCTGCCGGTGGCAGCACTGGGCATGTCGACCGGACAGGGCATGCCGCATCACGCCATCCCCGCCGGACTGATCTCGGTGGCCGAGGCTCTAGGCCTGCCCCTGCTGGACGTGCCGGCCGACACTCCACTGCAGTCGGTGGTCAAGGTGGTGGCGGATGCCCTCAACACCGAGGCCAACGGGCCGCTGCGTTCCACCATCGACCTGCACGTGTCATTGTCCGCGGCCGCCGCCAGCGCCGAGGGCCTGCGCCGGGTGGTGGAGCGGTTGCATGACCACGCCCACATTGAGGCGATCGTGTTTGACCGCTTCTTGCGGGCGTTGACCCCCGCCAGCTTTGAGGTTGATACGCAGTTGCGGGGCGATATCGTGCGCCGGGTGCTGGCCAAACCAAATGGTTCGTTGTCCACGGAGCACTCCGGCAGTTTCTACGCCGCCCAGCCGCTGTCGTTTGGCGGGTTGCTGCGCGGCGTGCTGGTGGTGCACGGTAGCGGGCCGCTGGAACCGGTGCAACAGACGGCCATCAAGGTGGCCACCCCGATTCTGGGCTTGCTGCTGGACCGGCACCACGCGCTGGGCGCACACCACCGGTCGCAGAAGAAGGAACAGGTGGACCGGTTGCTGTCCTCGGCCGGCGAGGCCCCCCAGGCGGTGTTGGCCCTGCGCGACATGGGCATTGAGCCATCGAAGGTGCAGGTGGTGGCCCTGCATGCGGACCAATTGGCGCCGCTGCGGGCCATGGCGGTGGCGGTGATGGACCTGGTTGACCAGTCACTCTATTCCAGGATTGGCGACACGGTGTGGCTGGTCCTGTGCGACCCGCCCAAGTTGGACTTGACCCACGCCCTGGCGGGCGTGCTGGAACCGAACGACAAGGTGACCATCGGCGTAGGCGACCGGACCCGGGTGGCGGATTCCCCGCTGTCCGCCCGCCAGGCCCGCCAGGCCCTTGATATAGCCCTGGCCCGGGGCACGGCGGTTGAGGTCTATCAGGACCATTCGGCCGGCTCGATCACGTCGTTGGGTTCACTGGCGGAACAGGAGGCTTTTTCCGATGCCGTCCTGGGCGCCATCGACCTGCATGA
>JAISTN010000165.1 GCA_031272565.1 Bifidobacteriaceae bacterium | reverse complement strand
CCATCCCGGATGATGCCGCGAACCTGCGCTGGCAGGAATACGAACTGGTGGAAACGGGCCACGACCCGCATTTTCGCCGCGAACTGACCTGGCGCCAGTTCGATGACCTGGCCAACCGCTTCGCCAACCTGCTGATCGACCAAGGAATCGGCAAAGGCGACAAGGTTGCCATCTTGCTGATGAACTGCATCGACTGGCTGCCCATCTACTTTGGGGTCCTCAAGACGGGCGCCATCGTGGCCCCCCTAAACTTCCGCTACACGGCGGACGAGATTGCCCACTGCCTGGGTATCGCGGACGCCTCCGCGCTGGTGTTCGGCTGGCAGTTCACTGAGCGCTTGGAGCAGGTGCTGGACCAGATTCCCACCGTCAAGCGGTTCTTCTTCCTGGGCCGGGAAGTGCCCAGTTACGCCGCCAGCTTCGAGCGCCTGGTGGGCGGTTACCAGGCCACCAAGCCCCAGGTCAAAATCGGCCAAGACGACGATGCCGCCATCTACTATTCGTCCGGTACCACCGGCATGCCCAAAGCCATTTTGCACACCCACCGCAGCCTCTATTCGGGCGTCACCACCGAGCAGGCTCACCACGGCCAGCAGCGGGACGATGTCTTCCTGCTGATCCCGCCGCTGTATCACACGGGCGCCAAGATGCACTGGTTTGGCTCACTCGCCTCAGGCAGCCGGGCGGTCATCCTCAAGGGCACCGACCCGCGTTGGATCATTGAGACGGCCGCCCAGGAGCAGGCCACCATAGTCTGGCTGCTGGTGCCTTGGGCGCAAGACATCCTGGATGCGATCGAATCGGGGCGAATCGACCTGGCGGCTTACGACTTGAGCCGGTGGCGCCTGATGCACATCGGCGCCCAACCGGTGCCGCCCAGCCTGGTGCGGCGCTGGCAGCGGCACTTCCCAACCCACGCCTACGACACCAACTATGGCCTGTCGGAATCGCTGGGCCCCGGCGCCGTCCACCTGGGCCTGGAGAACCCTCACAAGGTGGGGGCGATTGGCCGGGCCGGTTTCGGCTGGCAGACGCGGATCGTGGACGAGCAGGGGTCCGATGTCGCCCGCGGGCAAGTGGGGGAACTACTGGTCAAGGGCCCCGGCGTGATGAAGGAATACGTCAAAGACCCCGAGGCCACGGCCGCCGTGCTGCAGGACGGTTGGCTCTACACCGGGGACATGGCGCTGGAGGACGATGACGGCTTCATCTATCTGGTGGACCGCAAGAAGGACGTCATCATCACCGGCGGCGAGAACATTTACCCCGTCCAGGTGGAAAGCTTCCTGCGGGGCTGCGACTTGGTCAAAGACGTGGCCGTGATTGGCATTGCCGACCAGCGGCTGGGTGAGATTGCCGCCGCCATTGTCGAACCGAAACCCGGCGTCAGCGTGACGGCCGAACAGATCAACCAGTTCGCGGCCGGGCTGCCCCGCTATAAGCGGCCCCGCCTGGTCATCTTTGGCCAGGTGCCGCGCAACGCCACCGGCAAGATCGAAAAGCCCAAGCTGCGCCAGCAGTGGGGCGCGGAAGCCATCGTGGCCCGCGAGACAGAGCGCGCCTGACCGCCCCGGCGGCGCCTGAGCGCGGCAAGCGCCGCCGATGCCGCCCAAGATGCACAAATCTAAAGACATGGTTTAGATTTGTGCATATGGACATGGGAATCCAGCGGTTTGCCTTTGGCCAGGTTCAAGACCGCCTGACGCACGTGCCTGCTGTGGTGTTGGTTGGGCCCAGGCAGGTAGGCAAGACCACGTTGGCGCAAGCTATCGCGGATCAATGGCCAGCCGGGGCAACCTATTTCGACCTTGAAGCACCGCCCGACCTGGACCGGTTGGAGGACCCATATTCGGCACTCCTAAGACTTGCCCCCATGCTGGGGGTCATCGACGAGGCCCAACGGATGCCCAGTGTTTTCCCGGTGTTGCGCAGCGTCATCGACCAAAACCGGCGTTCGGGGATGCGCCACGGACAGTTCTTGCTGCTGGGTTCGGCCTGGCTCGACCTGACCATGGCCGCAACCGAATCACTTGCCGGCCGGGTCTCGCTGGTGGAACTAGGGGGGGTCAACATCGACGAGGCTGCCGCCGCCGGCATCGACGCCAACACCCTGTGGCTAAGGGGTGGGTTCCCAGACGCGTTGCTGGCCGAAACCAACCAGGAATCCTTGCAGTGGCGAACGGATCTGATCGCAACCTACCTTGAACGGGACGTGCCGCTGTTCGGCCGCCGGGTGCCGGCGGAAACCCTGCGCCGTCTGTGGACCATGCTGGCGCACGCTAGCGGTGGCCTGTTCAACGCTTCGGCATTGGCAGAGAACCTCTCCGTCACCGGACCCACAATCAAGTCTTATGTCGACCTGTTGGTCGATTTGAAGCTGGTGCGCCGGCTAGAACCTTGGTCCACCAACACCTCGAAACGTCTAACCAAGTCCCCCAAGATCTACTTGCGTGACACCGGCCTGTTGCACGCCTTGTTGCGATTGCGGGACTTAGATGACTTGATGGGTCATCCTGCCGTGGGGGCCAGCTATGAAAGCCTGGCCGTGGAGTGCCTGCTCGGTGCCACCAAGGACTATGACCCAGCCTTCTACCGCGCCGGGCGAGCCGGGGCGGACGAAGTGGATCTGCTGCTGATCCGGAGCGGCCTGCCGCAGGTCGCGATTGAAATCAAGCTCGGTTCGGCCCCAGTGGTGGGAGCAGGGTTCCACCGCGCCTGCGATGACCTTGGTGTCACCACCCGCTACGTTGTCCACCCGGATGATCCAAGAGGCGCCTACGAACGAAACGGTCTAACCGTGATCGGACTGGCAGAACTAGTGGGACGGCTCCGACAAGGCTGGCAGCGGGTAGAGGGGCAACCCTGATCCCATTCCAGTAGCCCGGAGCCATCCGCTGACGCGGACCGACTGGTCCTAGGCCGGTGGCGGCGCGGTGGACTGCCTGACCACCAACGATGTCGCCAATTCCACTCGGGAGGCGTTGGGCGCCAGGTCGTGGTGGGCCATGTTGACCAGCATCCGCAACGCCAA
>JAISTN010000145.1 GCA_031272565.1 Bifidobacteriaceae bacterium | reverse complement strand
GCGTGAAGCTCCACTTCCAGGTGGTGTTCTGTTCGTAGAATGCCTTGGTGTTGTCCAGCAACTTCTGGAGGGTTGTTCGCTCCGCGGTGGTGGCAGCCTTCCCCGCCGCGCCGGTGTAGCCCGTAGTCGGGTCAACTATCAAGACCCAGAACTTATGGGTGATGGTGCCGGAAGGGACGGTTGGCGGCGCGGCGGGGGCCGCCACCACCACATCGACGGCGGTGACCGTGGCGGTGCCGTTGGCCGCCGCTACGGTCAACAGTGCCTGGGCCGGCGCAGTAGATCCATCGACGGCACCGTCAGACGAATCCTGGGCCAGCACCGTCTGCTCAGGTGGGTCCAATTCCGTTACGGTCGCGGCCGGTACTGACACTTCGGCGGTCACCGTCTGCGCGCCTTGGATCTGTTCGATGATCGCCGGGTCTGTGACCTCAACCTGGACGCCCTGCTCCGTCTTGATCTTGTAGATGACGCCGCCATCGCCACCTTCCACCTCATCATGAGCGTAGAAGATGACCCGGCCTTCGACTTCGACGGTCAGGTCACCGCTGGGGGTGGCGGCCGGGACGGCCGCCGGGGCCACCGAGTTGTTGGCGGGGGTGACGGCAGCGGGCGCCGCCGCCGCCGGAAGGCCGCCAAGGGTGGCGGCCAAGGTCAGGGCTAGTAGAGATGAAGGTAGGGCTTTCTTAAGGAAAGGGAGAGATCGCATGGGGCGAATCCTTCCGGGACGAGAAGGCGAATAGGGGGATGCCGGGTGGGGGATCAACCAGCAAGGCCAAGCCTGCCACGTCAGGCCCCAACAAGCAACCTGCCTGGTCCAGGGCCTAAGCGTGGCCAACCTGGCCCCGCCGCAAGGGGCCGGGCGCGCCGCCCGGGCGGTGCTCCAAGGCCCACCCGGGCGCCCGCTCCTCCCCTACGGCACCCCGATCGCCATCGACCGCCCGCGTCAGGGTCTACGGCACCGCCAGGGTCACGCCGCGGGCGCCGGCGGGCACGAAGTGCTCCGTGGCCGCGACGCCGTTGTAGGTCACTCGGAGCAGGGCACTGGACTTGTTGTAGACCCGGATCCGGTAGCACTCCTGGGCGTACCGGCCGGCGGCGAAGCCGCCGCCGCCGGTCGCGTAGACACTCGAATAGTCATCGGTTGGCGTTGTGAGGTCGGTTTTGGTGGCGCAGGTGAAATTGTCGTAGGCGACGCGGTAACCCGTCACATCGGTGCCGGCGGCCGAAACCACCGTGCCGGCCACGCCGGTCCCGCTGGCCACCACCGCCACGGCCGAAGAAGCCTTGGTCACCTCGTCAAGGCCGGCAATCCAGGCCGTGATCCGGACCGAGATCGCCTGGCCGCCATCGGCCGCCACCAGAGTGTAGGTCTTGGCCGACGCGCCCGGAATGGCTACCCCACCCCGGTACCACTCGTAGTCCAAGTAGGCGTTGGCCGGCACCATGCCTACCGCGGCGGCTGAGAGCTGATAACCCACCGCCGGGATGCCGGAAATCGCCACCGAACCGACGGTGATCTTGGTGGGGACCCTGAGTGAGACGCCGCGCACGCCCACCCGGACAAGGTGGTTGGTGGCGGTGGTGCTGCCCAGGGTGGAGGCAACCGTGCCACCGGAGGCCGTGCGGACGCTGATCTTGTAGCACTCACCGGCATAGATGCCGGCGGCCCACTGGTTGCTGGCCGTCAGCGACGCATAGCCCAGGTCCTGGGCCGGCGTCTTGATGTCAGTCAGGCCATCGCAACTGTAGTTGTCGAAGTAGATTCTCCAGCCGGAAATCGACCCGCCATCGCTGGCCGTCAGGCTGCCAGAGACCCCGGTGCCGGCGCCGGTCACCCGGTACTGCGCCGAATCCTTGGTGGCCTCGATGTAACCGGTCGCCTTGGCCGTCACCCTGACCCAGACGTACTGCGCGGCGTCCTCCGCCCTGGGCGCATAGGTGCGGGCGGTGGCGCCGCTGATCGGCGTTGATCCCCGGTACCACTGGTAGGTCAACGTGGCGTTGGTAGGCGTCAGGCCCGTGGCCGTGGCGGTCAGCGAGTAGCTCTGGAGCGGCGGACCGGATACTGTGACAGACCCGATGGCGGCCACCGCGGCGACAGCGATGAAGACCTGGGCCGAGGACCGGCTGACCTCCGCGTAGCCGGCCAACGACGCCGTCACGGTGACCTTCAGGTACTGGCCGCTGTCCGCCGCCACGGTCGTGTAGGTCCGGGCGTTGGCACCCGGAATGAGAGCCGAGCCGCGGTACCACTGGTACGACAAGTTGGCCGCAGGCGACGTGCCGGGGACAGACGACGTCAACGTGGCGCCCACCCGCAGCGTGCCGCTGATGGTGGGCGTGCTGGTGAAGCTGATGGTGCCCTGGCTCACAAAGACCTGGGTCGAGTCCCGGTAGGTGTCGCTGTAGCCGGACGCCTTGGCGGTCACCCGGACCCGGATGTACTGGCCGGCATCGGCCGCCACCAGGCGAGAGGTGCGCGAGGTGCCGCTTTGGACAACGGCCGAGCCGCGGTACCACTCGTAGGTCAGCGTGGCTGTGGGCGACACGGTGGGAATGGACGAGGTCAGCGTGCCGCCCACGGTGGACGTGCCGCTCAAAGTTGGTGTCGACAAGGTGATGTCGCCGTAGTTGATGTAGTACTGCGGCGACTCGGTGGTAGTGCTGGAGTAGTTGGTCAAACTGGCCGTCACCTGGACCTTCAGGTACTGGCCGGCATCGGCCGCCACCACCGTGCGGGTGTTGCTGGTGGTGGCGCTGCCAATGGCGGTGGTGCCGCGGTACCAGCGGTAGGTCAAGGTGCAATTCGACGGGTTGACCGAATTGGCGGTCGCGGTCAGTTGATAACCCACTTTCTTGGTGCCGCCCACCGTGACTGAGCCGACGGTGCAGCTCGCCCTGGCGACCGTGGCGGTGGTGGCATCCTTGTAGCCCGAGTTGTAACCGGTGGCGGTGGCCGTCACGCGCACCCGCAGGCTGTACCCGGAATCGGCCGCCTGGACCGTGTAGCTGGCGCTGGTGGCGTTGGTGATGGCGGTGGAGCCGCGGTACCACTGGTAGCCCAGCCCCGCGCCGGTGGGTACAACGCCGGAGGCTGTGGCCGTCAAGGTGGAGCCGACCGCGACTTGGCCGCTGATGGTGACCGTTCCAACGGCGGCTTGGCCGGCCCGGACCGTCACCGCCGTGGACTCCTTGGAGACGTCCGTGTAGGGGGCCAGTTTGGCGGTCACCCGGACCCTAACCGACGTGTTGTAGTCCGCCGGTTGCAGGGTGTAGGTCTTGGCGATGGCGTTGGGAATAAGTGTGGTACCCCGGTACCACTGGTATGACAGGGCGGCCTCGGTTGGTGTCACCGTCGGTGTGCTGGCCGTCAGCGTCTGGCCCACCTGGGCGGTGCCGCTGACGGTGGGCGTGTTCAAGGTGATGCCTGTAACAAGGGTGAACTGCAGGTTGCGCGAACCAGCGCGGACGATGTGGCTCTTGGCGGTGACCCCATTCAGGGTCACGGGCACGATGTAGTCGGTCAGATAAAAATAGACCTTGTAGCACTCGTTGGAGTAGCGGCCCAAGGTGAAGGCGCCGCCGCTGGGCAACTGGATGTCGTCCCAGTCCTCCGCCGGGGTGGCGTTGTCCGCCACACCGTCACAGCCAAAGTTGTTGTAGGACATCCAGAAACCGGTCACCGAACCGCCATTCTGGGACCGCACCGTACCGCCGATGCCGGGCTGAGGCACAGTGACGGAATCTGCCGACTGCGAACCGTCCGCCATGCCCGGCGACGAGGCTGTGACTATGACATAGAGGCGCTGGCCGGCATCGCTGGCCGTCGGCGTGTAGGTGGCGCTCTTGGCGGTGGTGATAGCACTGGACCCGCGGTACCACTGATAGGTCAGAGTCGCGCCCACCGGCAGAACGCCCGAGGCCACGGCCTTAAGAGGCAAGCCAACATTGGGTTGGCCGCTGATGACCACGGAACTGACCCAGGCCCGGGTGATCAGGGATGGGCCATAGACGGTGATGGTGTAGGGATTGGCCACCGTTGGGGTAACGGTGCCGTGGTAGGCATTCAGGAAGTACACCTGCCCAGCCACCAGGTCACACTCCAATGGAGTGGCGGTACCCGTCGAGGTGAAGGCGCCCCAGCATGAACCGATTTGCTTGTTGTTGCTGTCACTCACGTGCAACCCGACCTGGGTTACCGAGGTCATCCCAGAAGCCGCAAATCGGTACCGGCCGCTCGCCGGGGCCGTGAAGCGGAACAGGTCCACGTCACTGAAGCTCTGGAGCCCATATGTCCCCCCTGAAAGGCTCGAACTGACCGAAAGTTCGCAGTAGTCAGGGTGTTTAGGGTCCGGGTCGGCTCCGCATTCGTCCACGCCCTGCTGGTAGACCCAGAACGAACGGGCGGCATCGCCGCCGGAGATCAGAATCTGGCCCAGACGGCCGCTGCTGTTCGGGTTGGCCGCAAGGGTCAGCTCCAGTTTGGCGCCGTTAACGCCGGTGGTGGCCGAGAGCGACAGCCAGTCCTTACCGGAGCCAGCCACCTCGGCCTTCCAGGTTGAGGCGCTGGTGTAAACCCACAGGTCCTCGACGGTTTGAGCCACGGCCGAGAACTTGTCTCCGCTCGTCAGCGGGCCTATCCCAACGTAGGGCTGAGTGCCGGTGATTACGTTAATGGTCGAACTATCCTCACTACTAGCCGTGACGGTGATCTTGACCGCGCCACCCGCCCCGGTGTAGGTCTGCCCTACTGGCAGTGGTGCCACCTGCTGGCCGGGGAAGTAGGCGCTGGCCGGGCCGCGCAGGCTGTTGACGTACCCTTGGCGCACAATCACGTAGGCGCCGTTGCGGGCATCCCCGTTGCCGAAGAAGCGGTGCTCCACGCTGTAGCTTTGGTCCTGTTGGGGTGATTCGATCACCACCACCTGCCGGACGTTGCCGGCTGATCTGGAATAGATGGTGATACCGGCAACGGACTGCTTCTGTTTCACCACCTGATACTGGTACTGGTTCAACAGACCCCACCAGTAGAACTCGGTCGCGGTGAAGTCGACCGAGTTGATGCCCATGGCGGAGAACTCGTCCCCGGTGGGGTGGAGCCCGCAGATCGAGTAGTCACTCTCATTCCAGGTGCCCTCCGGGGCATAAGGTGCCGCCACACAGGCCTCGCGGCCCGGATGAGTCAGGCCGAGAGTGTGGCCCATCTCGTGAACAAACACACCCCGCAACTCCGTGGCCAGGTCCTTGTAAGCTCCCTTCTTTGCATCCCAAGCCGTACCCAGGTTGGTGCCATCCAGGATCTGCAGTCTCCCGCCCGCGTTCGGGTTCTGGGCGGTCGGTTGAGAAGCAATGCCAGACCAGCCTGGATAAGGCTCCTTTGTGCACTCTTCCGCCCCATCGACCTGGTGGAGTACCAGCAAGTGCTGGTTAGCCTCCCAGAAGAAGTTGTTGTAGTCGCCTGCCGGGTACTTCGCGCGCACCTCGGGGAAGTAACCCGCCGCTTGGTCGTAGTTTACGGTGCTGCAAAGCGCGCTTTCCTCACCGGCCGCGGTGTTGACTGGGAACTCCGAGGCGCTGACGCGCCTGACCGATGTGGTGCTGGCCAGCGCGAAGTCCCAGTCCCGGGGACTGTTCTTGTCATAGGTCTTCTCCGCCTCTTCGATCAGCGCTTCGATCCGCTGGCGTTCGGTGGTGGTGGCGAGCGTGCCGGGCGCGCCGGTGTAGCCGTTGGGCTCCAGGATCAGGACCCAGAAACGTTGGACAATGGGCCCGTCCGGCACCGTCGGAGGCACATCCAGGCCGGCGGTGGCGACTCCCGCCGCGGGGAGCGTCGCAGCGGGTGCTGCCGCCGCCGGCAGCTCGGGTTCCTGCGGGGCGGCTGGGGCCGCCGCCACTGCTGGGAGGCCGCCCAGGGTGGCGGCGAGCGTGAGAGCGAGCAGGGCTGAGGGTACGGCTTTGAGGGGGGTGAGGGGGGAACGCATGATGCGGATCCTTCGGGGCGAGAAGGCGAACAGGAGCTGTCAGTCAAGGGCCAACCGACAACTCGCAGCCTAACAGCCAGGTGCCATCTCCATCGGGGCCAATAGGCCCCAGTACGGGCCCGGGGTTTTCACTGGGGCGCCCCGGGCCCCCAAGCTCAACTCGCCTTGATCGAGTTCGAGTTCTGGCTGAGCGATAGCCCCCCTGCCGTCACCGTGGCCTTCAAGAGCAGGTAGAACCCGGCATCGGCCGCTTTGACGGTGTAAGTCTTGGCGGTAGCCCCGCTGATGGCCGTTGCCCCCCGGTACCACTGGTACTTGACCGTCGCCCCGGTAGGCGGGGCCGTGGTCACCACCGAACTCAAGACCGAGCCGACCCGGCCGGTGCCGCTGATCTGGGCCAAAGTGATCCATGGCCGGGCCGTGATCCAAGGCGAACAGGCCACGCCCGGTGACCAGCCCGTCAACGCGGCCTTGATGCAGACCCGCACCTGCTGTCCGCCTAGGCGTACGGCCAGCTTGTAGCCTTGGCCGGTGGCGCCCGGAATGTCTAGTCCCCAGCCGTCTGGCAGCTTCTCCTGCCACTGGTAGGCGACCTGGGCGTTGCCCGGCCAATGCGACCAGTCAGCCAGGACCCAGGCCGTGGCGCTATTACTCGCCGTGACACCGGCCAGCAACACCTGCTGCGGCACGGTCAAGGCCA
>JAISTN010000127.1 GCA_031272565.1 Bifidobacteriaceae bacterium | reverse complement strand
CCCAGGAACGCTACGCCCACCGGGCCGCCAGCCACACCATCGCCGAACTGCGCCAGGCAGTGCTGATCCACACCGCCCAACTGGGGCCGCGCGGGGCCGGCGCCGCTCAATACACCAAGACCGCCAGCCTGGTGACCCGCGGCCTGGACTCCCTGGACGCCTACTTTGCCCGCTACCTACCGCAGTTGCTGATGGCGGCCACCGTGACACCAATCTTGCTGCTGGTCACAGCCTTCACCGACTGGCAGTCCGCCCTACTGCTGGCGATCACCATCCCGTTGATCCCGCTCTTCATGATCCTGATCGGCCGGCTGACCGAGGCCGCCTCCAGCCGGCGTCTGAAGGCCATGACCAACCTTGGCTCACAGGTGCTGGACTTGATCTCCGGCCTGCCTACGCTCAAGGCCCTGGGCCGTGAGAAAGGCCCAGCGGCCCGCGTCCGGGCCCTATCGGAAGCCCACGCCACTGCCACCTTTGGCACCGTTCGGATCGCCTTCCTGTCCGGCGCCGCCCTGGAACTGATCGCCACCCTGTCGGTGGCCCTGGTGGCCGTCTGGGTGGGCCTACGCCTGCAGGCCGGGCGCCTTGACCTGGTGGCCGGCCTGGCCATCATCATGATCGCACCCGAGGTGCTGGGGCCGCTGCGCCACGTCGGCACGCACTTCCACGCCTCCGCCAACGGCATGGCCGCCTGTGAGGCGGCCTTTGGCATTCTGGCGCAGCCGGTGCCCGTGGCCGGCACGGCGCCGGCGCCGGACTTGCACCACGCCACCATCCGGGTAGACGGCCTGGGGGTGGTGGCAGCCGGGCGGGGCCGGTTGGCCCCGGCGGATCTCAGCTTCTCACTGGCACCCGGTTCCCTGACCGCCCTGACCGGACCCAACGGTGCCGGCAAATCGACCACCGTGCTGGCCTTGCTGGGCCTCATCCGGCCCAGCCAGGGGTCCATCACGGTCCAGGCGCCGGGGGCTGCGCCGGTGGACCTGAGCCAGGTGGAGCCGGCCGCCTGGTGGCGCCAGATCGCTTGGGCGCCGCAGCGGCCCACGCTGCTACCCGGCACAGCCTTGCAGAACCTGCTGGAGGACTACGACGAGCCCGGTGAGGTGACGGCGGCGGTCGAGTCCGCCGCCCAAGCCTCCGGCTTCGCCCAAGTGGTGGCCAGCCTGCCGGACGGCTGGGCGACGGCGCTGGGCCAAGGTGGGGTGGGTCTGTCGGTGGGCCAGCGCCAACGCCTGGGCTTGGCGCGGGCCTTCCTGAGCGAGCGGCCGCTGGTGATCCTGGACGAACCGACCGCCCACCTGGACGCCGCCACCGAGGCCGGCATTCTGGACGCCATCGAGGCCCTGCACCAGGCCGGGCGCACCGTCCTAGTGGTGGCCCACCGGGCCGCCCTGCTGGCGATGGCCCACCAGGCGGTGGCCGTCAATTGGCAGCCCTGGGCGGCCGCCGCCGCTCCCGGAGATGAGGCTGGCGACGGGGCCGGTGGCGCGGCCGGCGGCCTGGGCGCAAGCGTCAACGGCGGCGAGGCCCCAGACAGCGAGCTAGGCCAGGCGTTGGCCGTCAGCCCGGCCCCGGCCTCTGGCGGCCCTAGCTGGCCAGTTGAGCCAGAAGGAGAGGCAGCATGAGCCCGCAGCCCTCCAACCTGACCCCGGACAAGGTCCCCCAGCGGGCAGCAGCGGCCACCCCCCGGCGTGCCCTGTGGCGGGCGGTCCGCCTGACGGGCCTCAGGCCCGGCCCCTTGGCGGCCGCGGTCTTCTTTGGCGCCCTGACCCAGGCCGCCTCGATTGGCCTGGCGGGGGCCTCCGCCTGGCTGATTGTGCGGGCCTCCCAGATGCCGCCAGTGCTGTCACTGCAGATCGCCGTGGTCATGGTGCGGGCCTGCGGCATCAGCCGGGGCGTGTCGCGCTACGTCGAACGGCTGACCGCCCACCGGGTGGCCCTGTCCGGCATGACCAACCTAAGGGTCGGCCTGTACGAACAGATGGCGGCCGGTTCCCCGGCCGCCGCCGCCAGCCTGAGACGGGGCGACATCTTGGCCCGGGTGGGGGCCGATGTCGATGACGTGGGTGACCTGGTGGTGCGCGGCATCATCCCCGCCCTGGTGGCCGGCCTGCTGATGGTGACCAGTTCGCTGGCGGTGGGCTGGTTCCTGCCCGAGATGGGCCTGACCCTGTTCCTGTGCCTAGCGCTGGTAGCGGTGGGTGGGCCGCTGTTGACGTTCCGCGCCGCCCGCCTGACGCAACTGGCGGCTAGCTTGGCCCGGGCCGAGGTCGCCACGGCGTCCCTGGGGCTGATGGAGAACGCCTCCGAACTGCAGGTCAACGGCCAGATGCCCGCCGCCCTGGGCGGCCTGCAGCGGGCCGAACGGCGGCTCTACCGGGCCACCGACCGGGCCGCCCGGCCCCAGGCGCTGGCCCAGGCACTGACCGAGGTGGGCGTGGGCCTGGCCCTGATTCTGGCGCTGGCGCTGAGCGCCCGGGCCTTCTGGGACGGGCGCCTGACCGCCACCGAGGTGGGCGTGGTGGTGCTAACGCCGCTGGCCTGCTTCGAAGCCGTCGCCGGGCTGACCACGGCCGCCGCCCAGGTCTACCGCTCCCGGGCCGCCGCCAACCGGATCGTAGCGCTGGTGGACGCCGCGGCCGGCGGCGCCGCCGCCGGCCGCCACCGCCCCACCAGCTCACCGGCGACTGAAACCGGCTCCAGCCCGACGCCCAGCCCGGCCGCGGCGCCCCCTGAAGCACCGCCGGGGGCCCTCACGGCCACGGCCGTGGTTTGCGGCTGGAGTGCCGATCAGCCGGTGCTGCGGGATGTTGCATTGCGCCTGGAGGCCGGCCAGTCGCTTGGTCTTGTTGGCCCCTCCGGGGCCGGCAAGACCACCCTGCTGGCCACCCTGGCCGGGCTGCTCGAACCGCTGCAGGGCGAGGTCGCCATCGGCGGCCAACGCCTCACCAGGCTGGACCCGGCGACCCGGGCGGCGGGCGTGGTCTTCATCGCCGAGGACGCCCACATCTTTGCCACCACGGTGCTGGAGAACCTGCG
>JAISTN010000120.1 GCA_031272565.1 Bifidobacteriaceae bacterium | reverse complement strand
CACCGGCGGCGCCCATCCAAGACTGGGCCGATGATTCGACTATCTTGATGCCGCCGCGCCGGGGTGCCCATGCGGCCACCCCGGCAGCCTCGGAAGCCCTGCCCGCGCCGGCAGCCCTGCCCACCCCGGCGGCGCCAGCGGGCCCGGACTTGCCGGAAGCTAGTGTCCTGGCCCCCGCGGCGCCATCGGGCACCGAGGCGGCACCGGTGGTCCCGGATGGCCCGGTCGATGAGTCCACCCAGTTTGTGCCGCCACCCAAGGTGCAATAGGCCCGGGGCGCCGCGCGCGGTGCCTCGCGCCGGCGCTGGTGGTCGCTGAGGGCGCCCGCCTGTCGGTGCTCAGCAGGCCTCCAGCCTGCCATCGCGTCGCCATCTTGCCATCGCGCCCACCTGGTGCTGCTCATGAATGTCAGTGGTTCCATCTAAGCTGGGTGGCGCCATGAATGACCTGTTTGCCGCCGCCGCGCCCGCCTTGATCGACCTGACCCGCCTGCCCTCGCTGGCGCCGGCCGGCCTGGATGTGTGGGACGCGCCGGCGGCATCGGACGCGCCACCGGGACAGAGGCAGGCGCCCCAGCCGGACAGCGAGCAGGCCGCCCGCCTGCTGGACGGGCTGAACGCGGAACAGAAGGCCGCCGTGCTGCACCGCGGTTCGCCACTGCTGATCGTGGCCGGGGCGGGTTCCGGCAAGACCAGGGTGCTGACCCGGCGGGTCGCCTACCTGCTAGCCACCGGGCAGGCCAGGCCAAGCGAAATCCTGGCCATCACCTTCACCAACAAGGCGGCGGCGGAGATGCGGGAACGGGTCGAGGCCCTGGTGGGGCCCCGGGCCAAAGGCATGTGGGTTTCGACCTTCCATTCGGCCTGCGTGCGTCTGCTGCGGCGGGAGGCCGCCCACCTGGGGCTCAAGACCAGCTTCTCCATTTACGACGCCCAGGATTCCCAGCGGCTGATCCAACTGTGCGCCAGTGAACTGGGGTTGGACATCAAGAAGCTGACACCCAAGAAGCTGGCCCACCGCATCTCCAACCTGAAGAACGAACTGATCGACTTCGAGACGTACTCTGCCCAGGTCAGCGAAACCAACCCAATCGAGGCTGCCACCGCCCGGGTTTACTCGCTGTACCAGCACCGCTTGCAGCAGGCCCATGCGTTGGACTTCGACGACTTGATCATGCAGACGGTCAACCTGCTGCAGGCCTTGCCCGATGTCGCCGAACACTACCGCCGGCGTTTCCGGCACATCCTGGTGGATGAATACCAGGACACCAACCAGGCCCAATATGTGCTGGTCAGGGAGTTGGCCGGGGTGGCGGCGGACGCCCGGGCGGGCGGCCCGGAACCGGCCGAGATCACGGTGGTGGGAGACGCCGACCAGTCGATCTACGCCTTCCGCGGCGCCACCATCCGCAACATCACCGAGTTTGAGACGGACTACCCCAACGCCACCACGATTCTGCTGGAACAGAACTACCGCTCCACCCAGAACATCCTGACGGCCGCTAACGGCGTCATCGCCCGCAACCAAGGCCGCCGGGCCAAGAACCTGTGGACGGCGGCGGGGGACGGCCCCAAGGTGATTGGTTACGTGGCGGACACGGAACACGACGAGGCCCAGTTCATTGCCGATGAGATCGACCGCTTGGCGGCGGAGGGCATCCGGCCGCGCGACGTGGCGGTGTTCTACCGCACCAACGCCCAGTCCCGAGCCCTGGAAGAAGTCCTCATCCGGGTGGGGCTGCCCTATGTGGTGGTGGGCGGCACTCGCTTCTACGAGCGGCGCGAAATCCGTGACGCGGTGGCCTACCTGCGGGCGGCCGCCAACCTGGATGACACGGTGTCGGTGCAACGGGTCTTCAACGTGCCCAAGCGAGGCTTGGGGGACCGGGCCTTGGCCATGGTGCAGATGCACGCCGCCAACCAGGGCATCAGCTTTGGTGCGGCGCTGGGGCAGGTGGCGGAGATTCCAGGCCTGACACCCCGGGCGGTGCGGTCCATCGACGAATATGCCCACCTGTTGGCTACCCTGGCGGAAATGGCGGCCGGTGGCGCCGGCCCGGCCCAGATCCTGGACTTCGCCATGGCGGAATCCGGCTACCTGGCCGAGCTGCAAGAATCGCGCGACCCACAAGACCTGTCGCGGGTGGAGAACCTGGCCGAACTGCACGCCGTGGCCTCGGAGTTTGAACAGTCCACCCCGGAAGGCACCCTGGCGGACTTCTTGGAGCGAGTCTCGCTGGTGGCGGATTCAGACCAGTTACCGCCGGCCGAAGAGGCGTCTGAGGAGCAGGCCCAGGCCGCCGAGGCCGCCCGCGCGGCCGGGCAGGTCACTTTGATGACGCTGCACACGGCCAAAGGTCTGGAGTTCCCGGTTGTGTTTGTGACCGGCTTTGAGGACGGCACCTTCCCGCACCAGCGCTCCATGGGTTCGTCGCAGGAACTAGAAGAAGAACGCCGGCTGGCCTACGTTGGCCTGACCCGGGCCCGGCACCGGCTCTACGTGTCGCGGGCGGAGGCCCGCACCACCTGGGGGGCGCCGCAGTATCTGCCGCCCTCGCGTTTCATCGCAGACATTCCGCCAGAAGTGCTGGAGTGGCGGCGCGAGGCCGGGTCTTCGGCCGCCCTGCGGCCCGAATCGTGGGGCGGCCCAGTCCGCTCCAGCTATCCGGGCGGGGGGCGGTCCAGCGGCTGGGCGGGCGGCCGGCGGTCCGGAGCGGGGCAGACGGCCGAGGGCGACCGCGGCGGGGCGGCCGGTGGCGGGGCCCGGTTCGGTTCGGTCACGCCACGCCC
>JAISTN010000112.1 GCA_031272565.1 Bifidobacteriaceae bacterium | reverse complement strand
CACCGGCGTCACCCAGGCCGGGCACGATGTAGCCGCGTTCGTTCAGATGATCATCCACGGCGGCGGTCACAATCTTGACGTCACCCCGGTGACCCAGCGCGGCCTTGACCGCGTCGAGGCCTTCCGGTGCCGCCAGCAGGCAGATCGCCGTCACGTCCCGGGCACCCCGGTCAAACAGATAGTCGATCGAGGCGATCAAGGTGCCGCCGGTGGCCAGCATGGGATCCAGCACAAAGCACTGGCGCCCCGACAGGTCGTCCGGCAGACGGTTGGCATAGGTGATCGCCTGGAGGGTTTCCTCGTCGCGGCGCAAACCCAGGAAGCCGACTTCCGCCAGGGGCAGCAGACGGCTCATGCCGTCCAGCATGCCCAGGCCGGCCCGCAAGATGGGCACCACGATGGGTCTGGGCCGCGACAGTTCGACCCCCACGATGGGCGCGACTGGCGTGTCGATGGCGTGCTCATGGACGGCGATGTCCCGGGTGGCCTCGTACGCCAACAAGGTGACCAGTTCCGCCACCAGGTTGCGGAAGGTGGGCGAATCCGTGTTCTTGTCTCGCAGCACGGTTAGTTTGTGGGCAATCAGTGGGTGGTTGACAACGTTCACCTGCATGGCAACAAACCTACCTTGACCTGGGGGGTTGATGGCAGGCCTGGAGCCTGGCTTTACGGGAGAATATGACCATGACCGTGCAGGACGAGCGTTGGATGTGGCGGGCTCTGCGGATGGCCCAGAACCGTGGCTCGGCTGCCGACGTGCCGGTGGGGGCAATTGTGGTGGGGCCCGATGGCGCCGCGGTGGCCTGGGCGGCCAACTCACGCGAGGCGGACCGGGATCCGACCGCCCACGCCGAGGTCCTGGCGTTGCGTCAAGCCGGTGCCGCGGCGGCGGCTTGGCGGTTGGACGGCCACACCGTCTACGTCACGTTGGAACCTTGCGCCATGTGTGCCGGCGCCTTGATTGCGGCCCGGGTTGACCGGGTGGTGTTCGGGGCTTGGGACCCCAAGGCCGGCGCCTGCGGTTCGGTGTGGGATTTGCCCCGCGACCGGGCCTCGTTGCACCAGCCGGTGGTGGTGGGTGGCGTGCTGCAGGCGGAGTGCGCCGCGCTGCTGGAAGCCTTCTTCGACGCCCGCCGGTAGCTGGCGCCGGGACCGGACCGGGCCACAACCTGGTACCCTTTCCGGCGGTGGTGTGTCCGAGTGGCCTAAGGAGCACGCCTCGAAAGCGTGTGTGGGGGTAACTCCACCGCGGGTTCGAATCCCGCCGCCACCGCCAACCGGCTGCTGCACACCGATGCGCAGCCCAAGCCCGGCCGGGTTCAAAGCCTTGGCTCCACACACAAAATCCCAGGTCAAGCCTGGGATTTTCTGTGCGGAGGCGGCGGGATTTGAACCCGCGAGGGGATTCTACCTCCCCAACCCGCTTAGCAGGCGGGCGCCATAGGCCACTAGGCGACGCCTCCGGTTCACCCGCATGAGCGCGCCTGAAGGGATTCGAACCCCCAACCTTCTGATCCGTAGTCAGATGCTCTATCCGTTGAGCTACAGGCGCACGGGCAAGCGATCACTCTACCCTGAAGCCCCGGGCAGCCCAAAACTCCGGGCCTTCAACCGAGCATCAGGCGGCGTCGTCAGTGGAGTCACCGAAGGTGAAGGTGGAGACCAAGTCGAACAGGCTGGTGTTCTCCACCGGACTGGACATGAAGAGGTACCGGGAGGTGTTGTCAGGGGCGCTGAACACCCAAATCCTGATCTGGGTCGCGCCCAGTGCGGCGCTGAGCACCTTGGCCGGCCGGCCGGCCACGGTCGTGTCCTGGACGCTGCCCATCTCAAGTGTCAGGCTCGTCTCGGCGGCTCGCTGCTCCAGCAGTTGCTGCACGGTAGTGATGTACTCCTGGTTGTCCCTGGCCCGGTCCCAGGCCACGAAGTCAATCTCCTCGGCCTCGCTGTTCTCCCAACGGTTGGTGGTGCTCTTGGAACCATCTTCGGCCTGATCGACTTGGTTGGTCGCAATTTGGGTCCACTCACCGCCCGACAGGTCCAGCGACCCGAGCGGCGAGGCCTGGCCAACCGGCCCTGTCACGTCACCGGAAGGAGCTCCGGTGGAGGTGCCGCCGGAGCCGGCACTGGCGTTCCCGGACACCGTCGCCACGGGCGTATCGCCATCGCCGTGGATCAACGCCCAGATGGCCACGCCCACGCCGCCGCCCAGCAGCAGGGCGGTCGCCACCACGGCCACGATGGCGCCAGTCTTGGTTTTCTTGGGCGGTGCCGGCGGCCCGGCCAGCGGCAACTGCTGGGGGTAGCCCGGCGCGCCGCCGTATCCCGGAGCGGCCCCGTAACCTGGTTGGCCGCCGTAACCGGGCTGGCCACCATACGGGGCTTGGTTCCCATAGGGATACTGGTTGGTCATGATGGGCTCCTTACCAACTGGGGCAGTGGGAAACGGATAGCAGTAGCCTACTCACCAGCCGCGTTGCCCCGCACGCCGCCCCCGAACCCCCGCGCCGCCGCACGCCCCGCGGGCGGCAACGGCGGTGTGACGCAAGTCACACACGATTTGGGAACCAAAGGCCTAGGTTGGTTCGTTATTACTAATGGAGGTCCTGACCAGGCTGGATGCGTACTCTGGGGCGAAGTCAGTACGCGTCGCCGGTCGGGGCCTCCCTTTTTTGTGCCACGATGCCGCCCTCCAGTGGCGGTGGCCAGGCCTCCAAAGCTGACTCACCGGCCATCTCCCCACCTGATCGATCAGCACCACCAGCACCAACCGCGCCCGTCCCGGTACCCAACTGGGGGCCGAAAACCCCATCAACACCGCCATCGGACGCCTCACCAAAGGCCGCACCGAAAAACCCACCTGAGGCTTCGCCGGGTTCCGCCTCAAGGCCGTCATCGGGACCTTCCAGGGGCTTTCCGCGTAGCCGCCCCCAGACCTCGGCCAAGCCGGGCCGGGCCAGGTGCACCAGCTTCCACAACACCAGCCCAAAGGCCAAAGTCAGCAGCAGGTTCCTGACCACCAGGACAACCAGCAGGCTCTTGTCGCCCAGCAGTAGGGCGTTGTAGCCCCACGGGTAAACCACCATGGTCAACCCGGCCACCACCAACAGGTTGACGGCCAAAGAGGCCCACAGGCGGGAAGCCGGCAGGGCGATCAGCCCCACCACCACGGCGGGCGCCAGCCAGGCGATGAACTGCGGCGAACCCACCTTGTGCAGCACAATCATGGCGGCCATGGCGGCGAATGCCCCCGTCAACAGGGCCTCGACCGGCCGGCGGCGAGCACACAGCACCAGCAGGCCAATCACGATCAGCCCCAACCACATGGCCACGTCGCCGATGGCGGCCATGGCATCCGCCAGGCCACCCCAGGTTTCGACCGTGAACAGTTCTTCGTTGTAGACCCAGAGTTCTTCGCCCTTGATGGCGTGGAGCACCACCACGGGTGTGGCCAGCACCGATTCGACCTGTAGGCCGCGGTCCGCCTCAGCCGACACGAAACTGAGCAACAAATTGGGTTTGCCGCCCGCCAGTAGTTGCAGCGCGGCCACCGCCACGCAGGTCAGGGCGGCGGGCGCCACCACCGCCCGCCAGCGTCGGCGGATGACCCCGAACAGAGGCAGCAGCACAACGCCGGGGGAGACCTTGATCCAGGCACCCACTGTCAGCAGGACGGCGGCCACGCCTGGCAGCGAGACGGCCACCAGCAAGGCCATCAACACCAGCGGCATGGCGGCGGCGTCCAACCTGGTGATGGCGACCGGCCCCAGTAACACCAGGAAAATCAGCCACCAGACCAACGGCAGGCAGGCCCGCTTCAAGCCCACAAAGCTGACCGCCACCAGGCAGGTCAGGGCGTTCAGGAGGGCGATCATGGTGCACCACAGCGGCAGGTAGGCCGCCCCGGCGCCCAGCAATTGGGGGATCACCATTGGGATCAGCGCCCCCACCGGGTAGACCCAGGATTCAGTCAAACCGGGCCAGGCCCCTTGATTGCTGCCCTGCCACATCCAGTAGGCGTACAGGTCGACATCGTTGGAGCCAGGCCGGAACGGCCCCAAGGCCAGCCAGAACATGATGGCGTGGGCGGCCACAAAGGTCAGAGTCAACAGCAAGGCGTAGCGCACGGCTTGGTTGGGGCTCAACGGGCGCGCTGGTGGGGGGAATTCGGCCGGCTTGCTCATCCCAAAGGCACCACCAGCGGGTCGCCTCCAACCTGGTCCACCAACTCCAGGGCGATGGGCTTGAAGCCCAGCGGTATGTCAAAGGCCAGGCAGCCGATGCGCGGCCGCCCGGGCTGCAGCGGTTCCGAGCCCAAGGTGGTGGGCTGGTACATCAGGGCCGCTTCCGCGTCGTCCCGGTAGTAGCCGGCCGGTTCGGTGCGCAGGAATTGGAACTCCGGGCTGAAGTTGCCTTCGTCTTCCCCGGTGTATTCGACCGTCAGGTTGATGATGGCGAACTGGCCATTTTCGGACACGCCCTTGTCGTCCCCTACCTGTGAGACGAACTCGACCGAGGTGATGGTCACCGCCAGGTCGCCCACAGCCAACTCGCGGCCGATCGCCCAGTTGGTGGCGCCGTCCTGTCCTGGGCTGGGGGTGATGGAGGCGGGGATCGAGACATTGGGGCTGGGGCTGGGGGTGATGGCCTTGAGTCGCCCGGCCAGGCCCAGCACTCCCACGGGGATGGCGACGCAAAGCACCAGCACCGCCGCGATGATGCAGACCATGGTGGTCCGGGATGGCCGGTGGGACAGGCCCAGGGCGGCCGGTGCCTTGTGGTGCCAAACCCGGGGGTGGTGGTGCTTCTTGGTCCGGCTGGGTGGCTCATCGGGCTTGCCGGGCAGTGGGGGGGTGGCCACTTCGGTCTGGTCGGCGGGGCTGGTTTCACCTGAGCCCACACCGCTGGTCCCACTGGCCAGCAGCGCCTCTTCCGGCAGCAGGGGTTCGTTCGAGGTGTAGTGGCCCCGATAGCGCACGGTAGGAAGGCGCTGGCTCAGGTCAAGGTCGTCCAGGTTGGGCGGTGGGAGGGCCGGTTCGGCAACGGGTTCCGTCACCGGGGCTTGGGGGGCGGTGTCGATGTCCGATGCCGCCCGCGCAGCCAAGGGCGGGGTCTGGGCGGCCGACCCGGGGGTGGGGCCGGCCGGCCTTGGCAGGGCCGTGGCGGGGGTTGGGGTGTCCGGGGAGGCGGGCAGGGCCGGTTGGGTTGCCGCCGATGCCGCCGGGCCCTGGGCGTAGACCGCTGGGAAGACGGGGGCGGCAGGGGAGGCGGGTGTGGCCGGCAGGGCATAGGCGGGCGCCGGTGTGGCGGGTGCTGGAGGTGCCACCGGTGCGGCGGGCGGCAAAGTAGCCGGGGCGCCTGGGAACAGGTTCGCCGCCGGCCCCGCCAAGGAGGCGATGGCTGGTGGCCCGCCGGGCGCACCCGGCACCAAGCCCAGGCCCACGCCCACGGCGGGGGTGGGGGCGATGGTGGCCGGGCCGGCTGGCGGGGTGGGGCTCCAAGGCCGTGACACGGCCGCAGCCGGCGTGGTGGCGAGGCCGCGGGGCTCCACCGCTGGGGTGGAGGCCGGGCCGGCGGCGGCCGGTGCCGTATGCCGTCCAGCCCCGGTGGTTTGGGCCGGTGCCGTGGTGACAGTGTGGGCCGGCGGTGGGGCAGCCGGTGTGACGAACGTCACAGGCCCAGCCGGTGTCACCGGGGCCGGTTGCGCCGCCGGTGCACCGGGAGCAACTGGTCCGCCAGGCGCGGCCAGGGCCGGCCGGCCGGGCAGTGCTCCAGGTCCGCCCTGGGCCCCCTGGGCGGCGGGTGTGGCCGGCCTGGTTGGCCTGGCCGGTGGAGCCGCTGCGGCCGGTGCGCCTGGCGAGGCCGGCCCAGCGGCTGAGGCTGGCACCACCGGCACCACTTGCCGGCCGGGAATAGTGTGACCGCTCAGCAAAGCGGAACGGGTCAGAGCGCTGGTCCGGTTGGGGATGGGCGGCCGGGCCTGGACTGGCTTGGCTGGGACCTGGGCGCCGGCGGTGGCCGGCGCCCCCGAACCGGGCCTAACGCTGGGCAGGCCGGTGGGCGGAGTGACGCTGGTGGGAGAGACCTCTGGGTGGCGGACCAACCCGACCGAACCGGAGGCGGGCCAGGCGGCGGCCCCGGTTGGCCGGGTTGCCAGGCGGGGCGTGATGCCAAGGGTGGCCGGGCGTTCGGTGGCCTCACGTTCGGCCGCTTCGCGCAGCGCTCGGCGCGTGAGGGGCGCGCCACCCGAATCGGCACCAGACACGCAGATGACCTTAGCTCATTAAGGTGGATGGTCGGTGAAGAGTTTGTTTGGGCACCCTCACAGGTGCGCGGTCCAAGGCGGCCCCGGGTATGATTGTCGGGCTTCCCTTCCCCCAGAATCACGATCGGAGAACCTCAGCGGTGAAGATATCCGTGTTCGGCCTTGGCTACCTCGGGGCTGTCCACGCGGCGGCCATGGCTTCCCTGGGGCACCGGGTGGTGGGGATAGACGTTGATGCTGCCAAGGTGGAACGTCTCCAAGCCGGCCAAGCCCCGTTCTATGAGCCAGGTTTTCAGGAATTGCTGGACCAGGTGTTGCCGGTTGGCCGCTTGACGTTCTCCACCTCGCCCGCCGCCGCCCGCAAGAGCCAGGTCCACTTCATGTGTGTGGGGACGCCGCAAAGTCCGGATTCGGACCGGGCGGACCTGAGCTACGTGCAGGCTGTAACCGGCCAATTGGCGGAACTGTTGGCGGGCACCACGGGCCGCCACTTGTTGGTAGGCAAATCGACCGTACCGGTGGGAACGGCCGAGGCCCTGGCGGGTTACCTGGCTGAGGCCGCCCCCAATGTGGAGGTGTTGTGGAACCCGGAGTTCCTGCGGGAGGGTTTCGCGGTGGAGGATTCACTGCACCCGGACCGGATGGTCTACGGGGTGGCGCCCGGCGCTGCCGGTGAATGGGCCACGGCGGTGCTGGACACGGTCTATGCACCGATCCTGGCGGATGGGGTTCCCCGGCTGGTGATGGACTATGCCACCGCCCAGTTGGTCAAGGTGGCGGCCAACTCCTTCCTGGCCACCAAAATTTCCTTCATCAACGCCATGTCGGTGTTGTGTGAGGCCAGCGGCGGTGATGTGACGGCCCTAGCGGAGGCGATTGGCCTGGATGAGAGGATCGGCAAGCGGTTCCTGCGGGCCGGTCTAGGCTACGGCGGCGGCTGCCTGCCCAAGGATGCCCGGGCGTTGGTGGCCCGGGCGGATGAGCTGGGCGTTGGTCCAACCTTCGAGTTCCTGCGCCACCTTGATGCCGTCAACACGTCCCAGCGCCAGCGGGTGACAGAGATGGTGGTGCGGGCCCTGGGGGGCAAGGCCACCGGGCAGCGGGTGGCCATGCTAGGGGCGGCCTTCAAGCCGAATTCGGATGACGTGCGGGATTCGCCGGCCTTGGCGGTGGCCCGCGGGCTGGCGGAACTGGGCGCGCAGGTGCGCCTGTATGACCCGGTGGCCGGCCCGGCCGGTCTCCGGGCTGCCCCTGGTGTCGAGTTGTCGGCCTCAGTGGCGGAGGCGGCGGCCCAGGCCCAAGTGGTGGTGGTGGGCACCGAATGGGATGAGTTCAAGCGCCTGGATCCGGTCGAGTTGGCCCAGGTGGTGGCCGCGCGCCGGGTGGTGGACGCCC
>JAISTN010000042.1 GCA_031272565.1 Bifidobacteriaceae bacterium | reverse complement strand
GGATTGCCGCGACCAGGTGGAGGGGCACACCAAGCTGGACAGCGTGCCGCGCAGCGTCTACGCCCAGGCGATGGGTGCCCGCTATGACGTCTGGACGGGCGAAAACGGGGTTGAGCCCGGCTCGGCCTCGTTGGTGGTGCCGCCCACTGTGGGGGCGGGCGGCCTGCCTGAGCTGCCGGAGACGGTCGAATCTGGCGCGGAGGCCCCAGCGGAGGGCACCTGGATCATTGCCCGGCGGGACGGCAAGGAGGACCCCAACGTGGCGGTCTTTTGGCAGGATGCCCTGGCGGGGTTGTACGGGCTGGGCGCTTCGCTTGATTCGCTGGCCTATGACGCCACGACCCTCAGTACGGTCATCTTGGTGAGTGACCAGTGGACGGACGTGACCAGCGACTATGTGGTGGAGGACATGGAGATCTATCGGTGCTCCACCACTGTCTTCGCCATCAATGTGGCGGAGGGCAAGTCCTACAAGGTCTACGGGCCCTACAACGGCCAGTCCCCACCCCAGTCGCTGGAAGTGCCCAAGGACACCACCAAGTTCTACCTTGACTGCGTCTCCGATGACACCTTGTTTGAGAAGATCGCGCCGCTGTTGGAGGAACTGCCGTAAGGGGCGGCCCTAGCCGGCGGTGGCGGCTGGCGTGGGGTAGGCCGTCCCGGCGATGGCATACAGGCCGTCCACTACTTCGTCCAGGTCGCCCGGGGCCCTGACCTGGGGTTCGGCCGATTCGAATCGCCACAGCGAATAGTCCTGTAGCACCACGGTCAAGGACCATTCGCTATAGGCGGCGGGGCCGCCGTTGGCCGGTTCGGCACCGGAATACCAGTAGTCCCAGCCGGGCAGGTGGGCCTCCAGCAGTTCGCTCAGCGCCGTCACCTGGCTGGCGTCCAGCGGCGCCGGTTCTGGCCGGTTCACGTTCTGGGTCGAATACCAGGTGCGGCCGGTCGGGTCGTCTAGGACGGTCATCTGCTCCAGGTCGAACAGCAGCGCGGGGCCTTGGTCTTGGTCGGTTGGTTGGGTTATCAACAGTACATAGCGCGGTTGCCCGATGGCGGGCAGGGTGGTCTCGCCGCCCGGGTTGGAGTAGAGGAAGTCCATGGCGGGGCCGGGGTTGTCCCGGTAGCTGTCGATCGCCTGGATGGCTGCGTCGCAGCTAGCCGGCCAGGGCCCGCTCCAGGCCAGGTACAGGGGGATCTGGTAGGTCTGCTCTGGTGTGATGGCGCAGTCTTGGACCAGTTGGCGCAGCTCGTCGGGGAGGTAGGTCATGCCCTCTTCCAGGTTGGTCATGGTGGGCCGGGACCGGGGCAGGTCTGCCGCGTCCGGGCTGGGCGTTGCCGAGGCGGCCGGTGTTGACTGATCGGGGTTGGCCGTGGCCGGTGTCGTGTCCGGCGTTGGCGTGCCCACCGTGGACTGGCCAGCCGTGGGCGTACCGCCGTCCCCGCCACCTGGCCCCGAGCCGCAGGCGGCCAAACCCAGGGCCAGCCCGCTGGTCAGTGCCAGGCGCAGTGCCCACCGTGTCCTAGCCCGCCGCTGGCTCATGAGTCCGCCATGTCTTGGGCCATCTGCTCGCAGAAGGCGGTCGAATTCGGGAAGTACTGGCTGAGGGTCGAATCGGGCCCGCTCGGCATCATCTGTTCGGCATAGAAACCAGCAAAGAACTCCTCTGCCTGGGCTCCGGTGGGGTTGCCAAACAAGCCGTACCAGTAGTATGGGTCGTCCCTATGGCCGTAGTCACCCATAATGACGTTGTTCGTAATGCCGCCGTAGATGTCTGAGGCGACGTTGGCGTTGGCGCCTGCGAGTGCGGTGCTGTAGTAGCCCTGGAGATCTGCTAAGACTTGCGCATCGTCTGCTGAAAGCTGATCTGTTGTACGGTTCATGATGGCGTCCACCACCCGGGCCCGTTGGTCTGGATCAGTGGAGTACTGGGTAACCGTATTGGTCAGGTCCGCTTCCACATCGGCCCTCAGCGTCTCATATAGGTTCTGCCCGTCGATCTCATAGGACCCTGTCTCCATGCCGAACCACTTCTCCTTGTCATCAATGCCGTGACCAAACTCATGCAACACCGTATAGAAGGGGCCCCGTGGGTCGTTGGCATCGGTGGTGAAGTCGAGGTGGATGCTGTCAAACACCGGATTGTAGAAGCCGCTTGTATCTTGTTTGTAGGAGAACTCATCGTAGTGCTCCATGAACAAGGACCGGTACGGTTCCGGGGCCTGGTCGATCTGGTTTATCAGGTCCTCGATTTCTTGAGCCGAGAGTTCTTCGGACAAGGTAGTGCGCAGGTAATCCGCCCATTCGCCTTCGACAGGCTGGTCGGCTTCCGGTGTAGGGCTGGGCGTCGGATCACCATCCGGTGATGGGCCAGCGGGCAGGCCGCCACCTGTCGGCGCCAGGTCCGCATCGGCCTTCGAGGCCTCGGCCTGCTCCGCGATCTGCCGGTCGAGTTCGTCCGCCAGGTGGGTGACCGCCTCCGCCAGGGTGGCGAACTGCTTGCGGGCCTTGGGCCAGTCGTTGGTGGCGAACTGGGTGGCGTCGCCCCCCACCCAGCCGGCCCCGTGCAGCCGGGAGATGATGCCGCTGATCGCACCGGACAGGCTGGTGATGGTGGTCGATTGAGTTCGTAGCTGCTTGGCGGCGCGGACGGCCGCATCGACATCGGTCAAGCCAGAAAACGCCATCGGACTCAACTCCTTGTCAGGCCGGCCGCGGCGAACAGGCCGTCCACCACCGCCGCCAGGTCCGCGGGGGCGTTGCGGAACCGCCACACCGACTCGTAGCGCCACAGGCTGGCGTCCGCTAGTGCGACCGCCACCGTCCAGGTCGCGTAGCCCTGGGGCTGTCCGCCCGGTTCGCCCTGGTAGCGGTGCTGCCAGCCGGGCAGGTGGTCCGCCAGCAGGCCGCCGATGGCGCCCACTTGCGCGGTGTCCAGCGGCGTCACCGTGGCGTAAGCCGGCATGTACCACCGTCGGCCGGAGCAAGCCTGGCCGGTGGCGGCGTCCAACACCAAACCAGTCCGGGTTCCCGCGTGATCCTCGACGTCTACCAGCAGGTGGCGCCAGGCGGGAGCGTCTGGGCCAACCGGGAATGGGCCGTCCTGGCTGGGGTTGTTGCGCAGGTAGGCGTAGTCCTGCGGATGCGCGGCGGCATGTTGGGCGATCAGCCGGCGGGCGTCATCGGCGGTGCCGCCAAAGAAGTAGCCGCCGGGGAACAAGGCCCGGGCCAGGTCGACGCCGCTGGTGTCTTGGCTGGTCAGGCCCAGGTCGCGGACGGTGCGGGCCACCACCACCCGGGCGTCTTCGTTGTCGGTGCAAACAATGGGCATGGTTGGCTCCTAGTTGGTGGCCATGTCGTGGACCATGTCCTCGACAAATACGGCGCTGGTTGGGAAAAAGGTGTACAGGGACGTGTCAGGCCGGCCGGGCATGGCCTGTTCGGCAAAGGCGCCGGCAAAGAACTCGAGTTCCTGCCTGCCGGTGGAGTTGCCTTGGGTGTCGTACCAGTAGTTGGGATCGTCGTGGCCCCAGTTGGCCCGGATGACGTTGTCGGTGATGCCGCCGTAGATGTCGCTGGCCACGTTGTGGTTGCGCAACTGGTGGGCGTATTCGGTTTGGAGGGCTGTCAGCACGGTCTGGTCGGCCGCGGCCAGGTTGGCCGTGTCGTGGTTGATGATGGCGTCCACCACCCGGGTCTGCTGGGCCGGGTCGTTCGAAAAGTCCTGCACGGTGTCCGTCAGGTCGGCGCGGACGTCAGCGACCAGGGTGTCGTGCAGGGTTTGGCCTTGGTCGTTGGTGTAGGTGCGGGTCAGGAAGCCGCCGGTGGGGTCCTCTAGGTCGTCCACGCCGTGGCCCGTCTCATGGAAGAAGGTATAGAACGGCCCGCGCGGGTCGTTGGGGTCTTCTGCCATGTCCATGCTGACTGTCTGGGTGCTGGAGGTGTAGAAGCCGCTCGCGTTCTGGACGTAGGACAGTTCACCCAGGTGCTCCAGGAAGACGGCCCGGTAGTCGTCCGGCAGCAGGTAGACCTGGCGGATCAGGTCCACTTGGGTGTGCTCGCTCCAACCCGAGTTGGCCAGCACGGTGCGCTGTTCCGCCTCCCACGGTTCGGGGGTGTAGGAACTGAACCACCAGTTGAACGGCCACCAACTGGGCCGCATGCCGTCCGGCGTGTCGCCATCGGGCAGGCCCACTGGTTCTGAAACCGGCAGGTCGGGGTAGATGGGGCCGACCGGTTCTTGGACTTGGGTGGTATCGGCCCCGCCGCCGCCGGTGGCGGTGGTGGACGGGTCGGCTTTGGAGGCCTCGGCTTGTTCGGCGATCTGCCGGTCCAGTTCGTCCGCCAGGCCCGTGATGGCTTGGCCCAAGGTGGCGAACTGCTTGCGGGCCTTGGGCCAGTCGTTGGTGGCGAACTGGGTGGCGTCGCCTCCTACCCAGCCGGCCCCGTGCAGCCGGGAGATGATGCCGCTGATCGCACCGGACAGGCTGGTGATGGCGGTCGCCTGGGTGCGCAACTGTTTGGCGGCGCGGGCGGCCGCATCGACATCGGTCAGGCCTGAAAAAGCCATGGGGCGAACCTCCTGGGGGGAACGCTCCGAGTCTATTGATTGGCTGGGCCCCGCGCGATGGGGACAACTCCATGGGGACCCACCCCATCAAGTCCCCCCAAGTCCCCATGGGCCAATGGGGACTTGAGGGTTGGGGGGGCCTGGCGGCTGAGGTGAACTGAACGGCACCCCCAAGGCCAAGGCGGAGAGACTTGTGGTAGTCCAGCGGGCGGCATCGGGCATTCCGGAGAGACTTGCGGTAGTTCTGAGCCCCCATTAAGCGGCGCGGAGAGACTTGTGGTTGTTTTCTGGGCCGAAAAGTGCGGCAACTCTCTCCGCATGGCCGATGGCGGCCCCTGGACTACCGTAAGTCTCTCCGCATGGGCCGTGGGATGGTGCTGGACTACCGTAAGTCTCTCCGCATGGCCGGGGACGGATTGGCCGGGGATGGCCCGCGGGGCGGCTTGGTTGGTGGCGTCAGGTCGATGGGATGCCTGCGGGTGGCGTCAGACGCAAAAGGCGGCGTACAGGGGGACAGGGCGGATGCCGCCGGCGGCACCGAAGTTCTTGGCCGAGAACCGGATCGAGTAGGCCACGCGGTAGCGGTTCGCCAGGACGCCCAGGCTCTTGGACTGGGTCCGGTGGCCGGCCTTGACTTCTACGCCCACGATGTCAGAATCCAGTTGGAGGATGAAGTCGACCTCCGCTTTGCCCTCGGAGGTCCAATAGCGGGGCGTGTGTCCGTTGGCGGCCAGCGCCTGGGCCACATAGTTTTCGGCGAGGGCGCCCAGGAAGGTGTGGTCCACCAGGCTGGCCGCCAGCACGGCAGACTGGGGCATGGCGGACATGTGGGTCAACAGCCCGATGTCGCCCATGTACAGCTTGAAGCTGGCCAGATCAACTTGGGCCGGTAGCGGCACCGTCGCTTGGTTAACCCGGGAGCATTTGAGGACAAGCCCGGCGGAGCAAAGCCAATCGATGGCCGGACCGAAGATGGTTGCGGTGCCGCCGCGCCGGACCACCTTGTATTGGAACTTTCGGTTGTCCTTGGCCAACTGCGCTGGCAAGGAAGCGAAGGCGGACCGGATCCGCACGGCTTCAGTGGTCGTGGCGTACTTGACCATGTCCGCGACATAGTCGTTGAGAATCTGCTCTTGGACTTCGCCGACCGTCTGCAGGCTGCCCGTCTCAACCGTGCGGACCACCGCCGCCGGCATGCCACCGGTCACAAGGTACGTCCGGTAGTAGTCAAGCGCCCGGTCATGCAGCCCCTGCGGCAGCGGTTCGCTGGCGGCGAACGCCTCGCGGATAGCGGTGGCCAAACGCGCTTCGTCCCGCGCCCACAGGTACTCTTCGAAATCCAGTGGGTGCAGCGTCATTGACGTCACGTTGCCAACCGGAAATGACGCCCGGTCGCGTTGGACCGATACGCCCAGCAAGCTGCCGGCGCAGGCGATGTGATACTGCGGTGCCTGTTCGCGGAAGTACTTCATGGCCGTCAGGGCCACTGGGCAAGCCTGGACCTCGTCCAGGATGACCAGGGTCTCGCCCGGTGTGATGGCCTGGCGGGTCTCTGCTTCCAGCAGGCCCAGGAGCCGCCGCGGGTCCAAATCGCCGTCGAAGAACGAACGGGCGGCGGCTGTGGCCTCAAAGTTGACGTAGGCGACGTTGCGGTAGCGCTGCCCGAACTGCCGCAGGAGATGAGTTTTGCCGACCTGGCGAGCACCAAACAAGACCAGGGGTGAGCGCCCGGTGGTCCGTTGTTGCCAGGCCACCAGATCCCGCTCCAACCGCCGCTCCAACGCAAGTCCTTCCGAAGAATCGCGAACGCTTGACTAAGTGGAACCACTTT
>JAISTN010000026.1 GCA_031272565.1 Bifidobacteriaceae bacterium | reverse complement strand
AGGAGGAGCTGGTCAAGGCCCTCGAACGGATCTATAAGAAGGCCAAATGAACCAGGTCCTGACGGCTGAGCACCTCCTGGGAGA
Source organism: Bifidobacteriaceae bacterium (assembly GCA_031272565.1). Classification (GTDB taxonomy): domain Bacteria; phylum Actinomycetota; class Actinomycetes; order Actinomycetales; family WQXJ01; genus JAISSX01. The sequence continues at coordinate 4,989 of JAISTN010000026.1, read as the reverse complement.
GGCCATGGCGGGGCTGCACGGTGAGGCGACGGTGCCCAAGGGCACCGCCCTCAAGTGCGGCGTCGACCTGGGCACGGCCTCGATCATCCTGGCGCTGCTGGACCAAGACGACGCGGTGGTGGCCACCGCCATGGAGCCCTGCCAGGTGGCCAAAGACGGCCTGGTGGTGGACTACATGGGCGCCATCGACATCACGCGCCGCTTGAAGCGTCAACTGGAGGAGCGCACCGGCCGGGAACTTGAAGCCGCCGCCATCGCCGTGCCACCGGGCACCGGTACGGCCAACAGCAACACGCACCGCCACGTGGTGGAGGGCGCGGGGCTGGAAGTGACGGCGGTGCTGGACGAACCAACCGCCGCCAACTTGGTCCTGGGCATCACGGATGGTGCCGTGGTCGACATCGGCGGCGGGACCACGGGCCTGAGTGTCTTCAAAGACGGCCAGGTGGTCTACGTGGCCGACGAGCCCACCGGCGGCACCCACATGTCGCTGGTGCTGATGGGCCGCTACGGGCTGACCTTTGAGCAGGCCGAAGCCATGAAGCAAGACCCGGCCCAGGCCGACGAGGTCCGGGCCGCCGTGCTGCCGGTGTCAGAAAAGATGGCCACCATCGTGGAACACCACCTGGCTGGCCAAGCGGTCGATGAAGTCTGGCTGGTGGGCGGCGCAGCCGGCCTGAAGGGCATCGAAGATGTCTTTGCCGGGCAGCTAGGCCGGCCCACGCACAAGCCGCCGCACCCCATGATGGTGACCCCGTTGGGGATCGCCATGAGTTGCGAAGCGCGCCAGGGATAAGGGACAAGAGGGGAACAAGATGCTGATCGGAACCATCATTGGGAACGTCTGGGCCACCCGCAAGCGGGAGGACCTGGAGGGCTGCAAGTTCATGATCGTGGAACCCCTGGAGTACCCGGGGCATCCCAAGGCCTATCCCATCGTGGCGGTCGACGTGATTGGCGGCGGCATCGGCGAACAAGTGCTGGTCGTGTCCGGCAGTTCGGCCCGCGTCTCCGTCAAGGACGGCAAGCGGCCCATCGACCACGTCATCGTGGGGATTATCGACAAGGTCGACTTTGGCCCCGGCAAGGGCCCGGCCGCCCCACCAGCCGCGGCCGGCGGGCCCGGGGGAGAGGGCTAGGCCATGCAACTGGACCGGACCACTTTGGAAGCCATCATCCGCGACGCCATCCGGCAGGAACTGGCGGCGGAGGCAGCCACGCCGCCACGCCAACTGGACCCCAGCGGCGTGATCGGGATCGACCCGGACAAGGTGGCGCTGGAGCCGTTCCCGTTCCCCATCGACGCCACCGGTGTCCAACTGGTCGACGTGCTGTCGCTGGACGAATCGCCCCGGCTGGGTTGCGGCATCATGGAGATGGAGCAGACAGCCTTCCCCTGGACGCTGACCTATGACGAGATCGACTATGTCATCAGCGGCACCCTGGAGATAGTCGTGGACGGGCGCACCGTGCGGGCCACGCCCGGTCAGATCATCTTCATCCCCAAGAACACCAAGATCCACTTCTCCACCCCGGACAAGGTCCGGTTCATGTACGTCTGCTACCCGGCCAACTGGGCGGACCAGTAGACGCCAAGACCATTCCAGCAACCACCCCGGCACCTGACAAGGAGGCGAACACCATGGCTGAAGCTCAAACCAAGCAGCGCATCATCCAGGAGTTCGTGCCTGGCAAACAGGTGACCTTGGCGCACCTGATCGCCAACCCGGTGGCCAACCTGCGCCAAAAGCTGGGGCTGACGCTGGAACACCTGCCGGGGGCCAACGCCATCGGCATTTTGACCATCACCCCCTCTGAGGCCGCCATCATCGCGGCCGACATCGCCACCAAGACGGCGCTGGTCGAGATCGGCTTTGTCGACCGCTTCAGCGGCGCCGTGGTGATCCAGGGGGACGTGCAGGCGGTGCGCTCCGCGTTGGAGGGCGTGCTGGACCTGCTGAGCGGCACCATGGGCTTTGCGCCCACCGAGATTACAAAGTCATAGGACAGGGAACCAGGCACAGCGATGAAACGGGCGATTCTGATGGGGATGAGCGGGTGTGGCAAGACCACGCTCATCCAGCGCCTGCACCGCGATGCCCTGACCTACCACAAGACCCAGGCCGTGGAGCACCACCTGGACTTCATCGACACGCCTGGCGAATACATGGAGATCCGGCACTACTACCGGGCCTTGATTGTGACAGCGGCCGATGCCGATGTGATCGCCTTGGTGCAGGAATGCGGCACCGACCGCACCTGGCTTCCACCGGCCTTCGCCACCACCTTTGCCAAACCGGTGATCGGCATCGTGTCCAAGGCGGACCTGGCCACCGGGCCGGCCGATCTGGACTTCGCCCGGGACATCCTGCGGCGGGCCGGGGCCCAGCCTGTCTTCACCGTCTCCGCCCTGGCCGCGACCGGCCTGGAGCCCTTGATCGACTACCTGGCCGGGGAACCGGACCGGTCCGGCTGGGCGCCGGCCACGCTGGGCAACGAACCGGCGGCGCAGGGGGTGGCACCGTGAAACAAGTGCTGCTCTCGGTGGGTATCGACGTGGGCACCACCACCACGCAGGTGATCTTCAGCCACATCACCATCGAAGACATGTCCAAGGGCTTCACCGTGCCGCGAATCGAGATTGTGGGCAAGGAAGTCATCTACCGCAGCGACATCCACTTCACGCCGCTGCTCAGCCCCACCGAGATCGACCTGCCGGCCCTGCGGACCATCGTGGCGGACGAGTACCGCCTGGCCGGGGTTGACCCCAAGGCGGTTGAGACCGGCGCGGTGGTGATCACGGGCGAAACGGCCCGCAAGGCCAACGCCGATGCCGTGCTGCGCCACCTGTCAGACTTTGCCGGGGACTTCGTGGTAGCCACCGCCGGGCCCACTCTTGAATCCATCATCGCCGCGCGGGGCGCCGGCGCCGATGTCTACTCGAAGCAACACGGCACCACGGCCGCCAACTACGACATCGGCGGGGGGACCTCGAACTTCGCCATGTTTGCCCAAGGCCACCTGGCGGCGGCCGGCTGCCTGGACGTGGGCGGCCGGTTGGTGCGGGTCGACCGGCCGCGCGGCGTCATCACCTACGTGGCCCCCAAGGTGGCGCAACTGGCCGCCACCAAGGGGCTTGACCTGCAGGCCGGCGACAGGGCCGATGCCGCCCGCCTGGCCCAGGTGGCCAAGGCGATGTGCGAACTGCTGGAAATGTCCCTGGGCCTGGTGCCCAAGTCGCCCTTCTACCCGACGGCCCTGACGGAGGCCGGCCAGGACATCGAACTGGACCAGCCACCCGCCCACCTGTGTTTTTCCGGCGGGGTAGCGGACTGCATCGCGAAGACGGAGTTGATGCGGGACCCTTTCGTCTATGGGGACATTGGGCCCCTACTTGGCGAGGCCATCCGCAGCTCGGTGCCACTGGGGCGGATTGCCCGCTTCCAGGCGGCCGAAACAATCAGGGCCACCGTGGTGGGGGCTGGCACTCACATCACGGAGCTTTCGGGCAGCACCATCGAGTACGATCCGTCGCTGCTGCCCCTCAAGAACCTCCCCATCCTGAAATTGAGCGAAGGGGACCAAGCTTCTCCCGCGGCCATGCGCCAGGCGATCCGGGACAAGCTGGACTGGTACCAGGTGGCGGGGGAGGAGGCCAAAGCCGTGGCGGTGGCAATCCACGGCCTGGTCAGCCCCACCTTCCGGCAGGTCCAGGAAATGGCGCAAGCGATAGTAGAAGGAGTCCAGCCGCTAACTGCCAAGGGCTATCCCTTGGTGGTGGTCAGCGAACACGACATGGCGAAGGTGCTGGGGCAGACCATCCGCGGGCTCATGCCGGGGCAGCGGGGGTTTGTCGCCATCGACGCCGTGCACGTGGAGGGTGGAGATTACATCGACATCGGGGCGCCGGCGGGCGGGGGCAGTGTGCTCCCAGTAGTGGTCAAGACGTTGGTGTTCAAATGAAGGTGAACGTGGCACAACACGAAGGAGATGGGTCAAGGTGAAGCTTAGGACCACCTTGCTAGGCAAGACGTACGGATTCAGGGACGTGAAAGACGTGTTGGCGAAGGCCAACGAGTTGAAATCGGGTGACCAGTTGGCCGGCATCGCCGCCGAGTCAGCCCAGGAGCGGGTGGCGGCCAAAGTGGTGCTGGCCAACCTGCTGGTGTCCGATGTCCGCAACAGCCCGGCCGTGCCGTATGAAGACGACGAGGTCACGCGCATCATCCAGGATGACGTGAACGAGCGGATCTATGACGAGATCAAGAACTGGACCATGGCCGAACTGCGGGAGCACATCCTGGATGACGCCACCGGGGAACACGAGTTGCGGCGGCTCAGCCGCGGCATGACCTCCGAGGTGGTGGCCGGCCTGGCCAAGCTGATGAGCAACCTGGACTTGATCCTGGCGGCCAAGAAGGCGGTGGTGACGGCGCACTGCAACACCACCATTGGCCTGCCCGGCACGTTTGCCGTCCGGTTGCAGCCCAACCACCCCACCGATGACCCAGACGGCATTCTGGGTGCGGTCATGGAGGGCCTGGCCTACGGCAACGGCGACGCTGTGATTGGCCTTAACCCGGTGGATGATTCGCTGGCCTCCGTCAGCCGGATCCTGCACATGTTCCATGACTTCACCGAGAAGTGGGAGGTGCCCACGCAGAACTGCGTGCTGGCCCACGTCACCACCCAGATGGAGGCCGTGCAGCAAGGAGCGCCATCGGACTTGATCTTCCAGTCGATTGCCGGGTCGCAGCTAGGCAACGACGCCTTCGGTGTGACCGGCCAGATGCTGCAAGACGCGCGGGACTTGATGCTGGCCCGGGGCACCAGCACCGGCCCCAACGTGATGTACTTCGAAACCGGCCAGGGTTCGGAACTGAGTTCGGACGCCCACCACGGCGCCGACCAGGTGGTGATGGAGGCCCGCTGCTACGGCCTGGCCAAGCGCTTCTCGCCGTTCCTGGTGAACACCGTCGTCGGCTTCAT
>JAISTN010000433.1 GCA_031272565.1 Bifidobacteriaceae bacterium | reverse complement strand
GTCCTTGGCCACCCCCAGAATGCCGTAGTAGTCGTTCACTTCACCTAGTCCCTCTCAGGTCCACTCACGCTCACGAAGCCAAGATCCGGCTGAGGTACAGTGCGATCGCCCGCACCACTGCAATGGAGCCCGGATAATCCATCCGGGTGGGGCCCAGCACACCCAAGTGAGCCACGGTGCGCTGGGGGCCGTAGCCGGCCACCACCACGGAGGCCTCGGCCAGGCTGTGGTGGGTGTTCTCGTGGCCAATTCGAATGGCGACCTGCCCCGAATCTGCCGCCAGTTCGGACAGCAGCTTGAGCAGCACCACCTGTTCCTCGATGGCTTCCAGAACCGGCGTGATCTGCCTGAAATCGGTCGAGGCCCGCGTCAAGTTGGCCGCGCCGGCCATCACCACCCGTTCCTGGTGGCCCTCCGTCAGGGCCTCCTTCAACACCCCGGCCACCGTCTGGACCGAGGCCCGGGCAACTTCCGGGAACTCCTTGGCCAGAGCGTCGATGGCCGGCGCCGCGTCCGCCAGGCGTTGCCCGGCCGCGATTTCGTTCAGCCGGCCGCGCAGCAGCAAGGTGACCTCTGGGCCCAGGGGCCGGGGCAGCGCCACCAGGCGCTCCTCTACCCGGCCCGCATCGGTGATGATCACCACCAGGCAGCGCCCGTCCGCCAGTTCCAGGATCTCTAAGTGCCTTAGGGTCGCGGTGCGCAGCGACGGGTATTGCACCACCGCCACCTGCCGGGTCAGCGCCGCCAGCGCGCGCACGGCCCGGTCCACTATCAGGTCCAGGTCCAGGGGGCCGTCCAGCAGCGTCTGAATAGCCCGCTTTTCCGCCACCGAGAGCGGCTTGACGGTTGACAGTTGGTCCACAAACAGCCGGTAGCCGGCATCGGTGGGCACCCGACCGGCCGAGGTGTGCGGCTGGGTGATGTAGCCGGCTTCTTCCAGCGCCGCCATGTCGTTGCGGATGGTGGCCGGGCTGACGCCCAGCGCGTGCCGTTCCACCAGGTTGCGCGAACCGACCGGCTCACCGGTGGAGACATAGTCCTCCACGATGGCGCGCAGCACATCCAGCCGCCTTGAATCCAGCATCTCCACCTCCCTGTTGGCTCCGTCTGGCGCGGGTAGCACTCCAAGCCCCTGAGTGCTAATGGTACTCAGAGATCGCGCCGCGCGTTGGAACCTGTGGCTAACGACTCGTCACCTGGGACCCGGTCCAGGGTGACGAACCCCCAAAAAGGCGACCGTCACCTGGGACTCAGAACCGGGTGGCCACCCTGGACCTGGACCCGGGTGGCCAACCGGTCGGGTATCGTTGCCGGAATGAGTGTGGCTTGGGCGCTCTACCCTCTGGGGTTTGCGGGCGGTGGCGGCCTGGGGCGCGTCACCGCCTGGCTCGACTACGCCGCCGAGTTGGGCGTGGACGCCATCGCCCTGGGGCCCATCTTTGCCGCCACCAGCCACGGCTACGACACCGTGGACCACCTGGCGATCGACCCACGCCTGGGCCATCAGGATGACTTCGACCGCCTGGTCGACACCGCCCACGGCCTGGGACTCAAGGTCTATCTGGACGGCGTCTTCAACCACGTGGGCCAGGCACACCCCCTCTTTCAGCAGGCCCTCAACGACGCGGCATCGGGCGCCGGGGACTATTTCCGCTGGTCAGACGGCCACCCTTACCTGTTTGAGGGCCAACCCGGCCTGATCACCCTGAACCACGAATCGGACCAGGTGGCGGACCTGGTCATCACCGCCATGAACCACTGGCTAGAGCGCGGCGCCGACGGCTGGCGGCTGGACGCGGCCTACGCCGTACCCCGCGCCTTCTGGGCCAAGGTGCTGCCGCCAGTCCGCCAAACCCACCCCCAGGCCTACATCTGGGGCGAGGTGCTGCACGGCGACTATGTCGGCTTTGTCCGTGAGACCCAGGCCAATGCCGTCACCCAGTACGAACTGTGGAAGGCCATCTGGTCGGCCCTGCTGGACCGCAACTTCTGGGAGCTCGATTGGGCCGTCAAGCGGCACGCCTCCATGCTTGGCGTCTTCTCCCCCGTCACCTTCGTGTCCAACCATGACGTCACCCGGATCGCCACCCAAGTCGGTCCCACCGGCGCCGCCCTGGCCGCCATCATCCTGATGACACTGGGCGGCACGCCGCACGTCTACTACGGCGACGAACAGGGCTTCCAGGGCCTCAAGGAGACCCGGCCCGGCGGCGACGATGCCGTCCGCCCAGCCTTCCCGGTGGCCCGCGACGGCCTACTGCCGGACGGCTGGTGGCTGTTCAGCCTCTACCAGCGCCTGATCTGGCTGCGCCGCGAACGCCCCTGGCTGGACCGGGCCGTCACCACCAGCGCCGAACTCACTAACACCCGCTACGTCTACCGCACCGAGGCCGCCGCCGGTGACGCCCTGGTGGTAGAAATCGACCTGACCGACCCGGACCGTCCATGCGCCATTGTCAGCGACGACGACGGTTCGGAACTGCTGGCCTTCCGGCCCTGACGTGCGGCTCTCGGCTCAAGCAGACTGCATCTGACGGCCCCGGTGCCCGATGCCGCCCGGCCACGTCGGCCCGGCCACGCGGGCTCCGCCAGGCCCAGACTTTCGCCAACTCCGGGCGTTTCGCCCCACCAGTCCCGCCGGGGCCGTGCTTACAATGCCGCCCGGGGCATTTGATGAATCACGATGTGATGGGTGGCCCCGCCGGCGTCGCGCGAGCCGGCGGTG
>JAISTN010000413.1 GCA_031272565.1 Bifidobacteriaceae bacterium | reverse complement strand
ACCAGGCAAGGACGGCCAGGTCGTGTTCGACTGGGACGACGTGGTGCAGCGGGGTGTGGCGGTGGTGACCGATGGCGCGGTCACCTGGCCGCCGCCACCGGTGGCCGTTTCGGCCGCCCCGGCCCAGGCCGCGCCAGCCGCCGCCGCGCCGGTCAAACCCGAAAAGAAGCCGCGCGACCCGCGCGTTACCTACGCGGTGGCCGGGATTTGCGCCGCCGCCCTGCTGGCCCTGTTCTGGGTCTCACCCAGCGGCCTGTTGGGCAGCTTCATGGTCTTCATGCTGTCGGTGGTGATTGGCTACTACGTGATTGGCAACGTGTCGCACTCGCTGCACACCCCGCTGATGTCCGTCACTAACGCCATCAGCGGCATCATCATTGTGGGCTCGCTGGCGGGGCTAACCCAGTCCCAATCCGGCTCTGGCGGCACCAACGTTGGCATTGTGGTCCTGGCGGTGGCCGGGATCCTGCTGGCGTCCATCAACGTGTTCGGTGGTTTCACCGTGACTCAGCGCATGCTGAAGATGTTCAAGAAGGGCTGAGTTCATGTCGACTTCACTGGTTTACGGTTCATACATTCTGGCTGGCCTGCTGTTCATCCTGGCCCTGGCCGGCCTGTCTAAACACGAAACGTCCAAGCGCGGCAACGTGCTGGGCTGCATCGGCATGGGGGTGGCCTTGCTGGTCACCGTCCTGGCCACGCTGATCGGCTACCGTGTGGGCGGTTTCACGGTTGGTGGCCTGCCCGCGTGGGGTGTGGCCGCCGTCTTGCTGCCAATGGCGGCCGGTGCTGGGATCGGCATCGTGCGCGCCTTGCGGGTCGAAATGACCGGCATGCCGGAACTGATCGCCCTGTTCCACAGCTTTGTGGGCCTGGCCGCCGTGTTGGTGGGCTGGGTCTCCTTCATCGAAGAGGGCCACGCTGACAAGCTGCACTTTGGCGAACTGTTCGTTGGCGTCTTCATCGGCGCGGTCACCTTCACCGGGTCGATCATCGCCTACCTGAAGCTGAGCGCCAAGATGAAGTCGGCGCCGTTGGCGCTGCCGCACCACAACCTGATCAACCTGGCCGCCCTGGTCGCCTTCGTGGCCCTGACGGTGGTGTTCGTGCTGAAGCATGAAGGCCCGGTGGGCTGGATCATGCTGAGCATCATGACGGTCATCGCGCTGGCCTTGGGCCTGCACCTGGTGGCCGCCATCGGCGGGGGCGACATGCCGGTGGTGGTGTCGATGCTGAACTCGTATTCGGGTTGGGCGGCGGCCGCGGCTGGCTTCACGTTGGGCAACGACCTGCTGATCATCACTGGCGCCCTGGTCGGTTCCTCCGGCGCTTACCTGAGCTACATCATGTGCAAGGCCATGAACCGGTCGTTCATCTCGGTCATCATGGGCGGCTTCGGTTCCGATGGCGCCGTGGTGGGTGAGGCCAAGGACTACGGCGAGCACCGCGAGATCACGGCGCCGGAGGTGGCGGAACTGCTGAAGCATGCCTCATCGGTCATCATCACGCCGGGTTACGGCATGGCGGTGGCGCAGGCCCAGACGGCGGTGGCGGAGTTGACCACCAAGCTGCACCGCGAGCACGGCGTCAAGGTGCGGTTTGGCATCCACCCGGTGGCGGGCCGCCTGCCCGGTCACATGAACGTGCTGCTGGCGGAGGCCAAGGTGCCGTACGACATCGTGCTAGAGATGGATGAGATCAACGACGACTTCGCCGACACCGACGTGGTGCTGGTGATTGGCGCCAACGACACGGTCAACCCGGCGGCGCTGGACGACCCGCACTCGCCGATTGCCGGCATGCCGGTGCTGCACGTCTGGGAAGCCGGCCAGGTCATCATCTTCAAGCGCTCGATGGCGACCGGTTACGCCGGGGTGCAAAACCCGCTCTTCTTCAAGGAGAACAGCGCCATGCTGTTTGGCGACGCCAAGCAGCGGGTGGAGGACATCATCCGGGCGCTGTAGTCAGCGTTGTTGGAGGGGCCGCTCCCGGGGCCAACCCGGGGGCGGCCCCTTCGCTCTGTGGAGGATGGCGCCGCCCGGCTTTGCCGGGGCGGCCAGGCGCGCTGGCCAGCCGGTTTACAAGCATCCACAACCGGCTTTACAGATTTGCGCCCCGGCGCGGTCCGTCCGCAGGCTTGAGCCCATGCAGACAGTGGTCAAACAACTGGGCGGCCAGGCCCACGGGACCGCGCGCGCTCCGATGCGGGGCCGAATGTGTCTGTGCCAGGCATAAGCAGACGCCTGCGCAATAAACCCAGCTAGCCCGGTGCCCGCCGGCCTGCCCCGGCGCAGCCTTGCGCCACTCAACCCACAAAGGATGCAACCAATGCCAACCAATTCCCTTCACCCCAACAGCCACCACGCGGCCCGCCGGCCCAGACGGCGCCGCCTGCTCGCCCTGGGCCTGGCGGCCAGCCTGACCGCCCTGGGCGCACTGATACCAGCCGCGGCTGGCGCCGCCCCCCAGGCCACCCCGGCGGCCCAAGCCTTCCAGGCGGCGGGCGACCTGACGCACGAAGAACACCTGCTGCTGGAGGGGCTCGATGTCGATTACATTCTGAGCCACCTGGCCTACATCGAAGACAACATCGGCCCGGGCATTGGCGGCAGCCCGGCAGAGCGTCACCGGGCCGAATACCTGGGCGGCCAACTACAGGCCCTGGGCTATGAGCCGTGGACCTTCGCCACCGGCCAGGACGGCACCGACGACTACATTCAGGAGTTCAGCGACACCTCGGTGGCCGCCACCATTGTCGGCTCAGTCACTTTGAACGGCCGCGAATACGCCGCCAACGGCCCGGCCTACAACGCCAACGGCGTTTACAAAGGCTTCAACACGCCGGAGGTGACCGGCCAGACGGTCTACTACCCGACGCTGGCCGATGCGACGGCCGCCCCGGCCGCCGATGTGGCCGGCAAGATTGTGCTGACCATCCGTGGGGCCGGCACCGCCGGGCGCACCGAATACGCGGCCGGCGCCGCCACCCTGGAGGCCAACGGCGCCATCGCGCTGGTGGCCATTCACCCCAAGTACACCGTGGCCGCCACCGGCAAAGTCTCGGCCGAAACGGCCTTCAGTGCCGTCACCAGCGGCACCCAGGTCAACATCCCGGTGGTGTTGACCTCCTATCTGGACGGCAAGGCGATCCTGGCGGCGTTGGACGATGGCGCCGGCAACATCCAGTCCGGCACCCTGACGGTGCGCAACGCCCGCGGTGACAAGTCCGTCAACGTCCTGGCCTTCAAGCCGGCCGCCGAGCCGACCAACCGGACCGTCATCATTGGCGGCCACCTGGATTCCAAGATTGGCACCACCGGCGCCAACGACAACCTGTCCGGCCCGGCCGTCATCCTGGGGATCGCCAAGGCGCTGCAAGACGTCCCAACCAAGTACAACATCGTGTTCGCCTTCTGGGGTTCGGAAGAGTTGGGCCTGCGCGGTTCGCGCGCCTTCTACTCCTCCACTTTGGCGCCAGACGCCTACTGGAAGAACATCATCGCCTACTACAACCTGGACATGGCGGCCACCTCCCAGTTGACCAACGCCTACCTGACGCAACACACGGCCTACCGCGACACGTCGACATCGCCGGCCACGGCCCTGCGGAGTTGGGCGGGCGACACGGTGGCGGTCCAGGCTGACCGCTACTGGGATTACGCCAACGCCAACGGCGAACTGGCCACTTGGTGGAAGAAGGAGTACATCGACCCGGCCACGGGCAACGTCACCGCTCTGGGCCTGGAGTACTACGGTAGCTGCTCCGACCACGCCTCGATCAGCGGCGCCAACGCCGGGGTGGTCTATGAATCATCCGTGCCGGCCGTCTACACGTTCTGGCGTGACGCCGGCGTCAATACCGGTGCCGGTGCGGTGGTCGAATACAACTACCACGTGGTGGGCGACCGCTACATCTGGCCGGCTGATGAAGACCAGTTCTCGCTGCAGGGCGAAACCGAGCTGTACCAGGGCAACATCTCGCCCGAGCGGGCCAAGATCCTCGGCTCGGTCTACCTGCTGACGTTGGCCCGGGTGGCAGGCGGCCCGGTCTACCCGCAGGCCCTTGACCTGACCGCCGCCGGCACGCCGGGACGGGTGACGGCCACTTGGGAGGCGCCCGATGACGGCGGCTCGGCGATCACCGGCTACAGCCTGCGGTTGGTGCCCAGTTCCGGTACCGCGGTCACGGTCCAGGTGGCGGCCAGCGCCACCAGCTACACCTTTGAGGGTGTGGCGGCCGGCACCTACACCGTCAAAGCCAGCGCCACCAACGCCATTGGGACCTCGCCGGTTGTGACCTCGGCCGCGGTGGACGTGGCTCCCGCCACGGCGCCGGCCGCGCCCGCC
>JAISTN010000356.1 GCA_031272565.1 Bifidobacteriaceae bacterium | reverse complement strand
CGGCTCCGGCGTCAAGTAGGGCGCGTCGGTTTCCACCAAGATCAGTGCCGGTGGCAGGCTGGCCGCGGCCTCACGCAGGTCGGGTGAGTTCTTGAATGTGACGGTGCCGGCAAAGCTGGCGTACCAGCCATTGGCGGCCAGAATCTGGGCCATCTCGCGGTCTCCGGAATAGCAGTGAAAGACCGTCCGCTCTGGGGCGCCATCGCCCCGCAATACCGCCAGCACATCACCGTGCGCATCGCGGTCATGGATCTGCATGGCCCAACCGAGTTCCTTAGCCAAAGCGATGTGATCCCGGAACGCCTGCACCTGGCAGGCGCGGCCCTCCGGGCCGGTCCGGAAGAAATCCAGGCCGGTTTCGCCAATCGCCCGCACCCGGGGGTTGGCCCGGGCCAACTGCTCGATCTCCGCCAGGCCGGCCTCATAAGCGCCGCGGGCCGCCAAGCGCGGGGCCTCGTTGGGGTGGACGGCGATGGCGCCCACCACGGCCGGGTTGGCCACCGCTACCTGGGCCGTCCAGCGGGCCGCCTCCAGGTCGCAGCCGCACTGGACCAGCCGCGTCACTCCCACCGCCGCCGCCCGTTCGACCTGCTGGTCCAGTGTCAACTCTTCCCCGGGGAAGTGCTGGAAGGGCTCAATGTGCGTGTGGTTGTCCGCCACCGGCGCGGGCAAAGGGGCCGGTGCCGGCGGGTAGGAACGGTCGCGGTCTTTGGGCACGGCCCCCAGCCTACGTCACCCGCCCAAACCAGCCCGCCCAGCCGCCCCGCCCGGTCGACCGACCCGATACACCCAGGTGGGACCCAGCAAGTCAGGCAATTGGCCCACAATCCACACGCCATTTTGTGGCCTATTCCAGTACGCCCCCAGGCCGGCCCGGCAAGGTCATGGATAGCTAACCGGCCAACCGGGCTGGACGAGGAGGGAATCATGAAGCAGTCACATCTAGTCATCACCGCCACCTTTGGCAAGGAGCCCGGCGCGCTGCACGTGGTGCGGGCACTGGGCACCACGTTCAGTGTCTACACCCCCGGCGTCGATTCGACCCGGGTGGTGGGCTCCATCGCCGCCGAATGGCGCGAACTGGAGGACCTGTTCTCACCGGGCCTACCGGACAGCGAAATCAACCGGCTGCGGCGCGGCACCTTGGCGTGGAGCGAGGCCGACAACCGCCTCCATTCGGTCGCCCTGGCCTGCCGCCGGCTGCAGATCGACACCGGCGGCCTGTTCTCCGCCTGGCACCCGGGCTGGTTCGACCCGGGGGACTATGTCAGCGGCTGGGCCATCCGTTCGGCCGCCGCGGCGCTCTATGCCTGCGGCATCCCGAACTTCTGCATCAGTTCCGATGGCGAAACCCAGACGGCCGGCCACGGGCCCAAGGGCGGTTGGCGGGTCTCCGTGGCGGATCCGGCCCGGCCGGACGACCCGTCAACGCTGGTGAGCCTGCCTTCGCCCGGCGAGTTGGCGGTAGCCACCGCCGGTGGCTCCGGGGCTAGCCTGACGGTGGTGGGGGACGCCATCGACCAGGTTGGCGCCATCGCCTGGGCGGCTTTGGCGGCCGCCGATGGCGCTCCCCAGGTGGTGCGGGCGGCCGGCTTCGAGGCCTTTGGCCGGGACGCGGCTGGCAACTCTTGGTGGACCAGCGGCATGCCGGCTCTGGCCACGACCCTGCCGGAGTGAGCCTTCGCAATGGGCCCAGCGGCGACCAGGGGCGACCAGCGCCAACCAACCCAGCGGCGCCCGGCTATTGGTGGCGCAGCCGCTCCAGTTCTTCCTCTACCACGGCTTCATCCAGCTTGGTGAACACCGGCACCGGCTTGGGCACCGGCTGGCCCACCGCCAACGGCTCACGTTGCCACTTGGGCCACACGCCATAGTCGCCGGTGATGACCGGATAGCGCCGGGACGGATCATCCAGGTCGGTCACCTCTTCGATACGAGGTTCGTCGCCAAACGGCCGCTGGTAGCCCAGGGCGGCATCGACCTGCCGGGCCGAATGCGGCAGATAGGGCGCCAGCAGCGTGTTGCAATCACTCACCGCCTGAGCGGCCACGTGCAGCACGTCACTCATCCGTTGCCGGTCCGCTTCATCGCCCTTGGCCAGTTTCCAGGGCGCGGTCTCCGCCAGGTAGGCATTGACTTGGGACACCACCTTCAAGGCGGCTCCGATGCCGGCCTTCTGGCGGTGATGCCCGATGGCGTCCCCCACCTCCGTGAAACCGGCCTCCGCCGCCGCCAGCAGCGCCCGGTCAACTGGTTGCAGGTCGCCCTCGGCTGGCCGTGGTGGGATGGCACCGAGGTTCTTGTGAATCAGGTTGGCCGTCCGGTTGACCAGGTTGCCCCAGGCCGCCACCAACTCGTCGTTGGTGCGGCGCACAAACTCACTCCAGGTGAAGTCTGAATCCTGGTTCTCCGGCCCGGCCACGGCGATGAAGTAACGCAGGGCGTCCGCCTGGTAGCGGGCCAGCATGTCCCGCACGTAGATGACCACGCCGCGGGACGAGCTGAACTGCTTGCCTTCCATGGTCAGGAACTCGGACGACACCACCTCGGTGGGCAGGTTCAGCGTGCCGTAATCCCCCGGCTGCCCGCCGCGTGAGCCCTGGCCGTTGTAGCCCAGCAGTTCGGCCGGCCAAATCTGGGAGTGGAACGTGATGTTGTCCTTGCCCATGAAGTAGTAGGACTGCGCGGCCGGGTCGTTCCACCAGGCCCGCCAGCGGTCCGCGTCCAGCGGGTCGCCGGTCTTGAGGGCCTGGC
>JAISTN010000334.1 GCA_031272565.1 Bifidobacteriaceae bacterium | reverse complement strand
CCCTGTCCCATGGGGCCGACTGTGGGACGGCGCTGGTGGTCCCGCGGCTTCCAGAGCGCTTGTGAAAGGCGGAATTGGCAGTGGTGCAGAATGTCATCAGGTCATCTGGCGTGTTCTTTGGCTTGGACTCGGATTCAGCAAAAGACCTGGTCAAGGCCATGCGTCCAGTCCGGCTGGACAAGGGTCAGATCCTGTTCCGGGAGGGTGACGAAGGCGAGAAGTTCTACCTCATTCAGACCGGCCGGGTGAAGCTGGGCCGGTCGTCACCGGACGGCCGTGAGAACCTCCTGGCCATCCTGGGAGCCGGTGAGATGCTGGGCGAGGTCACCCTGTTCGACCCGGGTCCCCGCACCGCCACCGCCACCGCGGTAGTCCCCACCGACCTGCTGGAACTGTCCCATGGCTCCATGGTGGAATGGCTGGACCGGCACCCGGAGGCGGCCAAGCTGATCCTGGCCGCCCTGGCCAACCGGTTGCGCCGCACCAACGAGAACCTGGCGGACCTGGTCTTCTCTGATGTGCCCGGGCGGGTGGCAAAAGTGCTGCTGGACCTGGCCACCCGGTTCGGGGAGCAAAACGAAGATGGCATCCGGGTGTCCCACGGCCTGACCCAAGACGAGTTGGCCAAGCTGGTGGGCGCCTCCAGGGAGACGGTCAACAAGGCCCTGGCGGACTTCATCGGCCGCGGCTGGTTGCGCCTGGAGGGCCGCAGCGTGGTGCTGCTGGACCTGGCGCGTCTGCGCAAGCGCGCCTGGTAACTGCCAGTTCGCCCGCCCGGCCTGGCCCCTCCGGAGTAGGGTGGCCGGGTGAGCTTCAAACTGGGGGTGGCCGCCGGCACGGTCGCGGCGGCCGGAGCATTAGGGGTTGCCTACGCGGCGGCCGAGGCCCACTGGTACACCCTGCGCCGCGTCACCGTGCCCGTTCTGCCGGCGGGCGCCGCACCGCTCAAGGTGCTGCACCTGTCTGATCTCCACCTGACGGCCCGGCAACACCGCAAGGTGGCCTTTGTGCGGGCCCTGGCGGGGCTGGAACCGGACCTGGTGGTGTCAACCGGGGATTTCATCTCCAGCCCGGAGGCGGCCGCCCTGGCCCGGGACGCCACCGAACCGTTGACCTTCCGGCCCGGCGCCTTCGTTTTCGGCTCCAACGACTACTACTCCGCCCACCCCGGCAACCCGTTCCTGTACCTGTTGGGCAAGAAGCAGCCGGTCAAGCGCCAACGGGACCTGCCTTATGAGGCGCTGCGCCAAGTCTGGACCAGCGCCGGCTGGCTCGACTTGAACAATGCCCGGGCCCGGCTTCACGTGGGCGGCCTGGCCATTGACCTGGTGGGGGTGGATGACCCGCACTTGGGGCTGGACCGGTTCCCCACTGAAGGGGCCGGCCAGCACGCCGGCGCCGACCTGGTAGTGGGGGTGGCCCACGCTCCCTACATGGGCGTGGTACAGGCCATGGTGGACGATGGCGCCCGGTTAGTCTTGGCGGGCCACACTCATGGCGGGCAACTCTGCCTGCCCTGGTATGGCGCCCTGGTGTCGAACTGCGATTTGCCGCCCCGGCTGGCCCGCGGCCTGACAATTTGGCCGCCGCCGCCCGCCGGCCACTTGGCCAAGGCCCGCCCGGCGCTTGATCCGCCGGCCTTTCTACACGTCAGCGCGGGACTGGGCACTTCGCCCTATGCCCCGCTGCGCTTCGCCTGCCGGCCAGAAGCCACACTCTTGACCCTGACCAGTTGACCGGGTCAAGGTGACCGCTCACGGTGGGGGCCGGAATCAACTCCGGCAACGCGGGTCCGGTTCGGTTACTTCTTGTTGCGCCGCTGATGCCGAGTCTTGCGCAGCAGCTTGCGGTGCTTCTTCTTCGCCATCCGCTTGCGGCGCTTCTTGATCACCGAACCCATACGGTCCTCACTTGTCCAATCTCGAGGGTGGCGCCACACCGGCGCCAGGAAATCCAACCGCTCATCCTACCCGACCTTTGGGTGCCCGCGCCCGCCGGGTTGACCCACCTCCCCTTGGTCACGGCTCTAGGATGAAGCCATGCGGGCTGACTCAGCCAAACAACCGGCGCCGGCGCGCTCTCTGCCTGAGCGCCTCAGCCACCTGTCACCCGCCCGCCTGACGGTCTTCGCCTTCACCATGGTGGTGTTGCTGGCAGCCGTCACGCTGACCCTGCCCATCGCCACCCGCAGCGGCCGCCCAGCCAGCTTTGTGGACGCACTCTTCACGGCGACATCGGCCACCTGCGTCACCGGCCTGACCAGTGTCGACACGGCCGAATACTGGTCACTGTTCGGCCAGATCACCATTGTTGGCGCGATGCAGATTGGCGGCCTGGGCGTCATGACGCTGGGCTCCCTGCTGTCCCTCATCACCTCCAACCGGCTGGGGCTGCGCACCAAACTGCTGACCCGCCGCGAACTGGGGGTGTCACGCCTGGGTGAGGTCGCCCTGTTGGTGCGGGCCGTGGCAGTCATTTCGCTGATCGCGGAACTGGCCCTGGCCGCCGTCCTGATCCCCCGCTTCCTGGCGGTGGGTGAAGCTCCCCAACAGGCCGTTTGGCACGGCATCTTCTACGCCGTCTCCACCTTCAACAACGCCGGCTTTGTGCCCACCCAGGAAGGCCTGGTGCCGTACGCGGGCGATTGGCTGGTGCTGGGGCCCATCATGACCGGGGTCTTTGTCGGCTCGTTGGGCTTCCCGGTCATTCTGGACATTGCCCGCAACGTCCGCCACCCCTCCACCTGGACCCTGCACACCAAGCTGACCTGCACCTTCTGCCTGGCGCTATTGGGGGTGTCGGTGGTGCTGTTTTCTGCCGCCGAATGGTCCAACCCGGACACCCTGGGGTCCTTCAGCAGCGGCGACACGCTGCTCAACACCATCTTTGCCGGGGTCATGACCAGATCCGGCGGCTTTGCCACCTTCCCAGTCAACCAAGAACACCCGGCCACGCTGCTGGCCCAGGACGCCCTGATGTTTGTGGGCGGCGGTTCGGCCTCCACCGCCGGCGGCATCAAGGTCACCACCCTGGCGGTGCTGCTGCTGGCCATTCTGGCGGAGGCCCGCGGTGACCGCGACATGGAGGCCTTTGGCCGGCGCATGGCCCCCGGCGTGCTGCGGGTGGCGGTGACCGTGACCATGGCCTCCGTCATGCTGGTCTTCACCGGCGCCATGGTCCTGACGCTGGCTTCCCGCGCGGACCTGCACTCGGTCCTGTTCGAGTGCATCTCCGCCTTCGCCACCTGTGGCCTTTCGACGGGCCTGAGCGCCACCCTGCCGGCGGCCGGCAAGATCACCTTGGTCTTGTTGATGCTGGCCGGGCGCCTGGGCACCATGACCTTGGCCGCCTCGGTGGCGCTGACCAACCGGCGGCGCCTGATCCGCCTGCCGGAAGACAGGCCTATTGTGGGTTGAGGCCCACTTGGTTCCCCCAAAGAAAGGAATGGGTGAATGGAGCGCAAGCGCTTTGCGGCCGGAGCCGACACCCCCATCGCCAGTGACGGCGCCGTCCTGGTGATTGGCATGGGCCGGTTCGGTTCCCGCCTGGCCCTGACCGTGGACCGGCTGGGCCGCGAAATCCTGGCGGTGGAAAAGGACCCGGAAGTGATCCGGCGTTGGTCCGGCCGCCTGCCCCTGGTGGAAGCGGACTGCACCGACCCGGAAGCCCTGGAACAACTAGGGGCGCGGGACTTCCCCATCGCCGTGGTTGGGGTGGGCACAGCCCTGGAGGCATCCGTGCTGATCACCTCCAACCTGGTCGACTTGGGGATCAGCCAAGTCTGGGCCAAGGCCACCTCATCGGAGCACGCCCGCATCTTGAAGCGGATTGGCGCCCACCAGGTGATCTTGCCGGAGGCCGATGCCGGCGAGCGGGTAGCGCACTTGGTGTCCGGCAAACTGCTGGACTACATCGAGTTCGAGGACGGCTTCACCATCGTCAAGATGCACCCGCCCAAGGAGACCATCGGTTTCACGCTGGGGCAGGCGGACGTGCGCAAGAAGTACGGCGTCACCGTCATCGGTGTCAAGTCACCCGGCCAGGAGTTCGAGTACGCCACCGACGAGACCCGCATCTCGCCTCAAGACCTGCTGATTGTGAGCGGAAACACAGCCCTGTTGGACCGCTTCGCGTCAAGACCATAGGAGCCGGTGACATAGGCTGACATGGTTCGTCCCACTATTTCCCAAGACACTCTTCACTGGGGGTTGACATGACAAACAAGAAGGTTCTGACGGCGCTGGCGGGCTTTGGCCTGCTGGGGGCGCTGGTGGCGGGCTGCGGCGGCGGCACGAAGGCCGGTGATACCAGCTCGGCAGCCAACCAGTCCACCGAGGCGACGGCCACCGAGCAGGCCAGTCCATCCCCCAGCCCCAGCCAGACGGAGGCGGCGACGGAGACGGCTGAGCCCACGCCCAGCCAGGAAGCCAGCGCCAGCCAGCCGCCCACTCCCTCCGCCACCACGCTGGGCAATGTCATCACCGACGGCTCCGACCGGGTCTGCGAGGCCGGCGGGCCCAGCGAGGCCCAATGCAAAGCGATTGTGCTGCAGGCCACCACCGTCACCCAAGGCGATTCGACCATTGAACAGGTCACCATCACCGATGACGGCGGCTTCACCCACACGGACGAGATCAACTCCCAGTTGGAGGCCTTTTTCCTGTGGCCCATCACCTCGACCGAGAGCGACGGCGCCAGCTACAGCATCGAGGCGGCCTACAGCATCTACAACGACCGCCTGTCCGTCCGCGCCTACAGCGTCGCGGTGTTTCCCAGTGCCGCCCACCCCACCAACTCCATCTACGCGCAGGTATTCGACCTGACCACTGGCCAGCCGATCCCGTTCTCCGAGATCTATCCGAAGGCCGACAGCGGCGATGTCCGCCAAGCCCTGACCGATGGCACCTTCAAGCAGATCTACCCTGACCCTGGGACGATCATTATTGATGATGGCGCGGAACTGGTGGCCAAAGCCGTGATCGACCAGGCACCCGCCAACGACTCGAACTACTACTACGCGGTGGAAGATGGCCAGGTGCGGCTGTGCCTGTTCGCCAACGGCGCAATCAGCCACGCCGAGGGCGACTACCTGGTGTTCGAGGGCCCGGTGGGTGACTAGCCACCACCCACTGATTCATCCGGCGCGGGGCCGGCAGGCTGACCAAGCCGGCCGGCCCCGCGACATCTCCAAGGCGCCGGTGGACCTCACCGGGCGCCGGCCAGCGGCGGCCCGGCCAGAAGCCATAGACTGGTTCTCCCACCCAACTCCCGTGGCTGAGAGACCCGATGCGCGTTGTTCGCCTACATGCCCCACATGACCTTCGCCTGACCACCGAACCGGACCCCGTGCCGGAACCCGCGGAGGCTTTGATCCGGGTGGGGGCGATGGGCATCTGCGGCTCCGACATCCACTGGTGGCTGGAGGGCGCGGTGGGCGAAACCGCCCTGACCAAACCGGTGGTGCCCGGCCATGAACTGGCCGGCTGGGTGGTGGGCGGCCCGCTGGACGGCCACCTGGTGGCGGTGGACCCGGCCATCCCCTGCGGCCACTGCGCCTACTGCCGGGCCGGCCATGCCAACCTGTGCCCGGCGGTGATCTTCGCCGGGCACGGCGAACAAGATGGCGCGCTCCGCGAACTGATGGCCTGGCCCGCCCACCGGCTGACCAGCCTCCCAGACGGCTTCACTGCCGCCGCTGGCGCTCTGCTGGAACCGATGGGTGTGGCCCTGCACGCCACCGACCTGGCCCACCTGCGCCCGGCCGATACGGTGGCCGTGGTGGGCTTGGGGCCAATCGGTCTGTTGGCGGTCCAACTGGTGCGGGCGGCTGGGGCCGGACGGGTGATCGGGGTCGACCCGTTGGCCCACCGGCGGCAGGCCGCCATCAGCTTGGGGGCCGACGCCGTCCTGGCGCCGGCCGCTGTCGCCTCGGCCGAGGCCCGCCGCGACGCCCTGGCGGGGGCCGATGGCGCCGACCGGGTCTTCGAAATCGCTGGCACCGACTCGGCCATCGCCGAGGCCCTGGAGTTGGCCCGGCCTGGCGCCCGGGTCATGCTGGCCGGCATCCCCGACGACGACCATTCTGGCTTCCCGGCCGGCCTGGCCCGCCGCAAGGGCCTGACCTTGGTGATGGTGCGCCGGATGAAGGACATGTACCCGCGCTGCGCCGCCTTGGTCCAGCGGGGCCTGGTCGACCTGGCGCCCCTGGTGACGGGCCGCTTCCCGCTGGCTCAGGCCCCGGCCGCCTTCGACCAGGCGGCCGCCCGCAGCGGCCTGAAGGTCATCATCGAGCCCCAAGCCTGACCCCCCCGCCCGGCCCCCAGGGCCAGCCCCAGCGGGCGGCATCGGGCAGCGCCGGCGAAGCCCCGGTGATACCTACCAGCCTTTGCCGATTTGCTTCGAGGCGCCAAACTGGCCGCCGCCCCGGCCGGGGTAGAACAGCAGGGCGCCCGTGGCCCGGACCCGGCCCACAATGTCCGCCAGGCGGTCCCCGTTCAGGTCCGCCCCAGCCGAAAGGTCACAGCCCTGCCAGCCGTGACCCACCTTGACGGCGGCCTTGAAAGTGCCGTCGCCCCGGCCCAGATAGGCGTACAGGTCACCGGCGTCGTTGACCATCAAGATGTCGTTCTTCTTGTCGCCGTTCAAGTCGCCGGCCGCGAACAAACTCTTGCCCTGCCAGCCTTTGCCCACCTGCTTGGCGCCCTGCTTGAAGGCACCCCGGCCGTTGCCCTCATACAGCCACAGCCGGCCGGAAGTGTCGATTGCCAGCATGTCGTTGATGCCGTCCGAACTGAGATCGCCCGCCGGAATCACCTGGTAGGCGGCCCAACCCCGGCCAATCTGCACCAGATCGAAGTAGCCGTCCCGGTTGCGGTCCGCCAAGCCGCCGTTGCCAGAGCCATAAGCCAGCCACATGTCGCCGTCATTCTTGACGAAAACCAGGTCCGCCTTGCCGTCCCCGTCCCAGTCGCCCGGAGCCGTGATTCGATAGTTCCAGGCGCTGTTGGGACCCCGCCAAATCACCCGCATCTCCCCCAGCGTGTTGCCGGCCTGGAAGGGAAAGGCCACAACTTGGCCGTTGCTCTGCATCGCCAGGATTTCACCCCGGCCATCGAAGTTCATGTCCGGGCTGAGCGTAATCTGCCACATGTTGCGCTTGGTGGTAGGCGACACCGGGTTAGGAGTGGTGATCTTGGCCTTGTCCATGGCCGCCTTGGCGTCCAACAGACCCCACCCATAGGCGTCATCCCGGCCGGCGGCACCCAAGTCCCGGGCCGTGGCGGTCAGGATCGATTCCACCTGGGCCGGCGACAGGCCCGGCTGGACCCGCAGCACCAGCGAGGCCGCCGCTGCCACCAAGGGCGCGGCAAACGAAGTGCCTTGTTGGCAACCGTTGATCTGGTGGGTCGAGTTGTAGCCGCAGGCCGCGGTCCGGTTGCCCTGGGATCCCACCAGAGCGAACAGCCACTGGCCGGGCGCCGCCAGGTCAACCTTCGAATTGGCAGTGGAGAAGGTGGACCGGGTGCCGCTGTAAGCGGTCGACCCCACCGCGATCACCGGGTCGTAGCCGGCCGGGAACAACACCGTGCTGTCACCCGTGTTGCCTACCGCAGCCACCAGCACCACGCCCCGCGACAAGGCATAGTCAAGCATCATCTTCATGGTGGCGCTGACCACCGGCGTCTTGAAGATAAATGACATGTTGACGACCTTGGCGCCGTCATCGGCCGCCGCCCGCAGGGCCCGCAACACCGCCAACTCGTCGAACATCCCGGATTTGGTGCTGGTCACCTTGTAGATCCAGACCACCGGGTCATAGGCAGCACCCGCTATGCCTTTGGCGTTGTTGGTGCAGGCCCCGATCATGCCGGCCACGGATGTGCCATGGTCTGCCGCATAGGCGCTGAGCAGCGGGGTGGGTGTCACATTCGAGTCGTCATCGCCGTAGTCATACTTGGGCACAATGTTGCTGCAGCGGTCCGCCACGGTCAGGTCAAAGCCGCTGTCCAACACCGCGATGGGCGCGGTCGAGGCCGCCTGGGCGGTGTTCAGCATGGACCAGCCGGCCGCAAAGTTGGCGCCTGGGAAGGCGTCCAGCCACCAGCCGCACTTGACGGCGGTGGCACCGAAAGCACAGTTCCCGGCGTAATACGGATCGTTGGGCGAACCATAGGCCTCGGGCTCCAACTCCAGACCATAATCGACCGCCTCCACCAACCGGTTGGCGGTCAAGCTGGCCGCCGCCGCTTCACTGGTGGCCGGTCCCGAGGTGCTGATCTGGGCAAACGTGAAGTCGCCTTCGCCGGCCGCGAAGGCCGTCACGGTAGCGCTGCCCAGGCCGCCCGCCAGCGCCTGGTCCAGGGCGGCCTGGAGTTGGTCTTGGGTCACCCCGGCACCGACTATGGCCGTCAGCGTCTGGGGCACCACGCCCTGGCTGTCCGGGTCCAGCGCCGGTTCGGCCGGGTCCACCACCGGGCCGTCCGGGACGCCATCGTCTGCCAGGGAACCAGGCTCGGGCTCATCTGACGTGACCGCCGATGCCGCCCCCGCGGCCGGATCGGCCGGGTCAACCTGGCCGGCCGGACTGACCGCCGCCGCTGGCGCCAGCCCGGCCCAACCAAGGGCGATGGCCGCCGCGGCGGCTGCCATTACTGTCAAGAGGCGGGGCGACTTGATTGCCATGGGGGACTCCCTGTTTCGCGGATGGTGCAACATATAGCGTGGACCGTCCCACCCAAGCTAGCGGGCGCCCAAGTTGTTCGCTATGGGGAGAACTCCATGGGGAGTGCTACCTATCAGAGCGTGTGAAGGGCCTGGTCCCACCGCCGGTCCGGTTATGGTGGAGGCATAAGAGTTGATTCCATGTCTGCCTGACGGCACAAAGACGTAGGCGAGCGCCCCGCTGCGTTCTGGGAGACGCTCCCGCCGGGAGCTATCCTGAGGCCCGGCCTTGGGCCCGGCGGGATGGCCCACCGGTGGCCGCCGCTCACGTCAGACAGACAGTGGCCGGCTCTTGGCCACGCACACTCGGGGATGAAAGGAAGTGCCATGGCTGACCAGAGTGGGTCGCAACACTCACGTGGGGGCTCCAGCAGCAACCAGACCAAGTGGCTGATCGTAGGCGGCATCATCGCCCTGTTGCTGGTGGCCGCGATTCTGCTGGTGCTGGTGCTGACCACCCAGAAGGACAACCAGCCAACAGCCGCCGCTACCCCGCCGCCAGCCGGGCCTACCCCCACGGTGACGGTCACCATTACGGTCCCGGCGCCATCGGCCACCATCTCACCCTCACCCAGGCAGGAGGGCACCGACTTCTACAACGCCTTGCCTTCGGTGGTGCGGGACTACGTGCTGGTGGCCACCGCGCCAGATGATGGCCTGGAGGACGCGGGCGCCCTGGAGGCCTACGCCCTGACCTACACCAACGGCACCAACACCATCACCCTGCGGGCCGGCCAGTGGCGCACCGACGGCCTGGCCGGCGAGGCCCTGGCCGAACTGGGCGGTGCGGCCTCCAGTGACACCGAGGTCACGTGGGCCAACCAGACGGCCGTCTTCCAGGCCAAGGCCACCCCCGGTGGTGCGGTCAGCTTTGAGGCGGGCTTCCCGTACTAATCTTGTCTCCATGGCAGCCCCGGCCAACCGGCCCATCGACACTGGGTCAACGGCTGTACTGGTCAGCGGGCTGAAAGTCATCCGCGGTGGCAAGGTGGTGCTGCCGGGCCTGGACCTGACCGTCCCCAAGGGGCAGACGGTCGGCCTGCTGGGGCCCTCCGGCGGCGGCAAGTCGACCCTGATGCGCGCCATCGTGGGCGTGCAAGTGGTGGCCGGAGGCACGGTCACGGTGTTGGGCCAGGCGGCCGGGTCGCCCGGGCTGCGCCACCGGGTGGGCTACATGACCCAGCACCCGGCGGTCTATGAGGACCTGACAGTGGGTGAAAACGTGGCCTACTTCGGGGCCCTGGTGGGGGCGGGGCCCGAGGCCGTCCGCCGCACCATCGCCCTGGTCGACCTGACTGGGCAAACCAGCCAAGCTGTGCGGCGCCTATCCGGCGGACAGCGCTCAAGGGTGTCGCTGGCCGCCGCCCTGGTGGGCGAACCGGAGTTACTGGTCTTGGACGAACCCACAGTGGGACTGGACCCGGTGCTGCGGCGCGACCTGTGGGCGCTTTTCCATGAGCTGGCGGCCCAAGGCAAGACCCTGCTGGTGTCCAGCCACGTCATGGACGAGGCCACCCGTTGCGACCGCCTGGTGCTGCTCCACGAGGGCCGCGTGCTGGCCGACACCACCCCGGCCGGCCTGTTGGCCACCACCGGCACCGACAACGCGGAGGCGGCCTTCCTGGCCCTGGAAGCCCAGGCCGCCCAGGCCACAGCGGACAACGCGGACGGCCCGGAGGTGACCCCGTGAGTGCCAAACGCACCCTGGCCACCTGCCGGCGGATCTTGACCCAACTGCGCCACGACCCGCGGTCGATCGGCCTGATCGTGGTGGTGCCGTGCGTCATCCTGGGCCTGATCGCCTGGCTGTTTCAGGACCAGCCCAACGTCATGGACCGGTTTGGCCCCATCCTGTTAGCCATCTTCCCGGCCTTTGTGATGTTCCTGATCACCTCGGTCACCACCCAACGGGAACGGACGGGCGGCACCCTGGAGCGGTTGATGTCGACGCCGCTGGGCCGGGCTGATTTCCTGCTCGGTTACGCCCTGGCTTTCGCGCTCATGGCCGCCGTCCAGGCCATTGTGCTGACCGCCTGGGCGCACTGGGTCTGCGGCCTGGACGTGCAGGGCTCGCTGGTGGCCATGATGGGGGTGGCGGTGCTGGACGCCGTCTTGGGTTCGTCGCTGGGCCTGGCGTCTTCCTCGCTGGCCCGCACCGAGTTCCAGGCCGTTCAGATGCTGCCGGTGGTGGTGATCCCCCAGCTAGTGGTGTGCGGCCTGGT
>JAISTN010000331.1 GCA_031272565.1 Bifidobacteriaceae bacterium | reverse complement strand
TCCGCCCAGTTCGACATCGACGCCAGCGACCGCGAACGGCTGGTGGCTGAAGCCGAATCACGCGCGCTGCTGGGTGGCGACGGCTGGGGCACTCCGGCCGCGCGGGCACATCAACGGGTCAGCATTTATGGCCTGGGGCGCACCGGCGCCGGCTTGGCGCTGCAACTGGCCGCGGCCGGGATCGGGACCCTGCAACTGAGCGACACCAGCCCGGTCCGTCCCCGGGACTTGGGCCCCGTCTTCATCCCCGCCCTGTTGGGCATGCCGCGGGATGAAGCGCTCAGCCGGATCATCAACGCCCACGGCTACGGCTGCCAGGTGCGGACCCGCGGTCGCTGGACCCAGCCCGATCTGGCAGTCATGGTCGATTACGAGGTGGCCAACCCAACCCAGGCCAGCTTTCTGGCCACCCACGGAGTCGACCACCTTTCGGTCGTGGTGGGTGAAGTCGGCATCAGTTGCGGCCCCTGGGTCCGCGCCGGTGAGGGCCCCTGCCTGCGCTGCGTCTCCTTGGCCCGGCGCGACGAGGACCCCTGCTGGCCTGGCATCGCCGCCCAACAACACGCCCGCTCGGTGGTGGCCCGGCGGGGCGAGGATTCGACCTTGGCGGCCCTGACCGCCACCTACGCCACCACCCAAGTGCTGGCCGCCCTGGCCGGGCGGGCGGTGGCCGTGGCCGGCCGGGTCCTGACCTATTCGCTGCCGGACTATGCCCTCAACTGGCGCGATGTCGCCATCCACCCCGCTTGCACCGAACACAACCGCCGCGACCTGTCCGGTGGCCCAGCCCGGCGTGGGGGCAAGGGCCGCCAATCACCACCACCCGATCAGCCCGATTCAGAACCCGAATACACCCGCCAGGCCGCCTGATACCAGCCCGGCACGTCAGTGGCCGATGCCGCCCGCAGTTGCGCCTACGCCACCCCCTACGCCCCGTCACTGGCCCCAGCCCCCGCCGCCAGTTCGGACAGCAGGGCCAGCACCACCGCGCCGTACTTGTCCAGCTTGGCCGGGCCAATGCCCGGCACCGCCATCAAACCGGCCACCGAACTGGGGGCCCGGTCCGCCAGCGCCCGCAGCGTGACGTCAGTGAAGACGGTGTAGGCCGGCAGGCCGGCCTGCCGGGCCACCTCCAAGCGCCAGGCCTTGAGGGCCTCAAACCGGGCCAGAGCCGGCTCGCTCAGGGCTGCCGCCTCCGGCACATCCAGACCCTTGACCCGCTTGGCGGCCAGCGCCGCGCTGGGCCAAAGACCAGCCAAGAAACGTGACACCTTGCGGTTACGGCTACCACCCGCCGTGCGGGCATTGGCATAGGACAACTGCAGGTGCTGCTTGGCCCGGGTGATGCCGACATAGAGCAGGCGGCGTTCTTCCTCTACCTCCGCCGGGCCGTCCGCCAGCGAGATGGGCAACAGGCCGTCCGACAGGCCAGCCAGGAACACCGCCTCCCATTCCAGGCCCTTGGCTGAATGCAACGAAGCCAGAGTGACACCCTGGGCGGCCGGCGCATGGCCGGCCGCCGCCCGCTGATCGATCAACGCCACCAACTCGGCCAGCGTGGTGGCCTGAGTCTCCAGCAGTTCGCCGCTCAAGGCCGCCAGCGCGTCCAGCGATTCCCAGCGGTCCCGCACGGCGCCCCGCTCGGTTGGCGCCTGCTCCGTCCAGCCGCGCGCCCGCAACACCTCATGCACCCGCTCCAGCGGCGGCTGGTCCACCGCCGCCTGGGCCTCCGCCCGTAATAGCACCAGTGCCTCACGGACCTCGCGGCGGGCAAAGAAGCGTTCGCCGCCGCGCACGTGGAAGGCGATGCCCGCCTCCGCGAAGGCCGTTTCCAGCGGTTCCGATTGCCCGTTGGTGCGGTACAGCACCGCGATGTCCTCCGCCGGCAGACCGCCGTTGATCAACTCCGCCGCCCGGTCCACAATCCCCTTGGCCTCCGAGGCGTCATCGGCAAACGCCCGGAAGCGGACTTCCGGGCCGGCCGGGCGCTGCGCCACCAACTCGACCCCGCCGGAAGACCGCCGGGCCACCCGCAAGACCGAGTTGGCCAGCCCCACCACCTGCGGGGTCGACCGGTAGTCCCGCACCAGGCGCACCGTGGTGGCGTCCTTGAAACGGCGCCCAAAGCCGGTCAGGTAGCTGGACGTGGCGCCGGCGAACGAATAGCTGGTCTGGGCCGGATCACCCACCACGCACAGTTCCTGCCGGCCACCCAACCACAGGTCCAGTAGGCGCTGCTGCAGCGGCGACACGTCTTGGTATTCGTCCACCACGAAGTGCCTGTACTGGGACCTGATCTGGTCTGCCACCAACGGCTTTTCCTCCATTAGGCCGCACATCACCAACAGCACGTCCTCGAAATCCATCGCCTCGGCCTCACCCAGGACCTGTTCGTACAGGCCGATCACCCGGGAGATGGCGATGGCGTCCAGGCCGGCCACCTGCCCCCGGCCGGCCTTGGCGGCGCCTTCCCGGTAGTCATCCGCGGTCCACAGGTGGACCTTGGACCATTCGATTTCCGCTGCCAAGTCCCGGATCGCGGCCCGGTCCACCTCGAACCCCAGCCGGCCGGCAGCCTGGGCTACCAGGGGCGCCTTGTGCTCGATCAGGCGCGGCACCGCCCGGTTCATGGCCCGCGGCAGGAAGTAGGTCAATTGGCGCAGGGCGGCCGAATGGAAGGTCCGCGCCTGGACCCCGGGGGCACCCAAGGCCCGCAGGCGTTCCCGCATTTCGCCCGCCGCCCGGGAGGTGAAGGTCACCGCTAGGACCGCCGCTGGCGAGTAGGTACCGGTCTGCACCCCGTAGGCAATCCGGTGGGTGATGGCCCTGGTCTTGCCGGTGCCCGCGCCGGCGATGACGCACAACGGTCCCAGCAGGTGGGTGGCGACCGCCCTTTGTTCAGGGTCGAGTCCTTCCAGCAGGGCCTGCGCCCCACCGGTCTGAAGAGCATGTTTTGACACGCTGACCATCTTCTCAGGCACCACCGACATTCCTACCGTACGGTGTAATCGTGGCAAGTTCTGGGACCAATCCGCTGGCGTTGGCGGCGCTCGCCACGGCGGCCATCCCCGGGTTGGACATTGTTGGCGTGCGCCTGGAACATGAGGGCGCCGACTACGCCTTCGCGCACGCCAAGGACGCCACCGGCCGCACCTGGGTGATCCGCATTCCGCGCCATCCGGCCGCCGGCGCCGGCCAGGAGGCGGAGGTCGCCCTGCTGCGGGCCCTGATTGGCGCCTCGACCGAAGGTGGGCTGCCGTTCGAGGTGCCGCGCCCGCGCGGCTTTGCCTTGATGGACGGCGGCGGCCGGGCCATGGTCTATTCCCAACTGCCCGGCGTGCCCTTGGTCATGGAGTTGCTGGAGCCAGGCCCCGGCCTGGCTGCCTCACTGGGCCGCGCCATCGCCTCGATTCACCTGCTGCCCACCGATCTGGTGGCCGATGCCGGCCTGCCCATCTACACCCCCACCCAGTACCGGGCCCGCCTGACTGGCGAGGTGGAAGAGGCCGCCCGCACCGGCTATGTGCCGATTCGCCTGCTGGAACGCTGGAAGGCACGCCTGGACGAGGACGCCTGGTGGGTTTTCGAACCGGTCTTGATTCACGGCGACATGGCCCCGGAACACCTGCTGGAGCACGCCGGGCGGATCAGCGCGATGATGGATTTCGCTGGGGTTCAGGTTTCGGACCCGGCCGAAGACTTGGCGCCGCTGCTGGCGGCCGCCTCGGAAGAGGCCGCCGCCTCAATCCTGGAGGCCTACCTGCGCCGGCGCGAGGACCTGGACGATCCACACCTGGAGGACCGGGCGGCCTTCCTGGCCGAGATCGCCATCATCCGCTGGCTGCTGCATGGCGTGCGCCATGAGGACGAGGCCATCATTGACGACGCCCGCCAAATGCTGGACGAATTGGATGAGACGGTCGAGGCGGAAGAACGCGAAACTAGCCGCCTGGCCAAGCTCGAGGCCGAACGCCAGGCCGAGTTGGAGGCGGCCAAGCGGGCGTCCGATGCCGCCGCCCGGGAACACCAGCGGACCACCGGTTCGCTGCCGGTGGTGACAGACGAACCGGCCACTGGCACACCGGCTGAGGGCGAGGAGCCAGGCGAGATTGCGGCCCTGCTGGCGATGGACCAGGCGGACGCCGATGAGACGACAGTGCTAGCCGGCGCGGGCCCCGATGAGACGACAGTCCTGTCCGAGCCGCCCGAGCGCCGCCCGGTGACAACCAACGGCATCGACCTGTGGGGCCAGGGCACGCACCGCCCCGCGCCTACCTGGGACCAGGCGGTCAAGGCCCTGGAAGAAGAAGCCGAACAGGGCGGTGTCCCGGATCTGGCAGTTGGCCCGGAAGAGGTGTCCGCCGCCGCCACACCGCCGCCCGGCTTGGGTGAGGCCGCGGCGGCCGTGCCGGTGGCCGACGAGGCCGGAGAGGCCGCCGATGCCGCCGACTCCGCCGGGGACGACGATTCGGACTTGGACGCCACCCGCGTGGCACCGGGGCCGCTGGTGGAGGACTTGCCCGCTGGCGCCAGCCCGGCCGAGGATGAAGCTGAGGCGGGCGCAGAGGATGAGGCGGAGGCTGTGGCGGTGGAGGCCGCAGATGTCGCTGACCCGGTCCCCGCACCGGACCCGCCGGCTGCCGATGGCGTTGGCGACGGCCAAGAGTTGCCGAGTGACGATGACGCCCCGGCAGCAGCCGAGCCCACCCCGCCCGATGGCGTGCCCGGCATCCATGAAACGGACACGGTGCGGCTTGACCTCTATGGCGCTGTCGCCCCGCCGGTGGCTGCCGCCGAGCCCGAACCGGCCACCCAGCCGCGGCCGGCCGCGGGCGCAGTGGACGAGGACCTGCCGGACTTCTTGATCGATGACGCCGAGGCCCCAAGAATCTAAGCAGTGATTCAGCCGCTGCCCGTCAAGGCGGCCAGCCGAGCCTCGATGCCGGCCAGGTAGTCATCATCCGGCTTGACCTCGACCGCACAGTTGGCCGGGACATAGTGGACGTAGCCCAAGACCTCGCTGGCCGCGACGCCCAACTGCCGGGCCAACGCCGCCTGATACAGGCGGACCTGGTTGGCGTGGCCTGGCCAAGCGCCACCGTCCTTGGGCGGCTGGCCAGTCTTCCAGTCCACCACCACATGCCGGCCCTGCCGGTCACGGAACACCGCGTCCACCCGCGCCACGGTGGTCAACCCTCCAAGCGCAAAGGCCATGGCCGCCTCGGCCGCCACCAAGCTGAACTCCTGGGTGGCCCAACGCGAGGCGGCGAAGGCCGCCATCAACTCCTCCACCCGCTGGGCCACGGTCTCGTCCTGCGGCTGGTCAACCCACTCATCCGCACCCTCCAAGGTGGGCTGTTCGCCGACCGACCCGTGGAGCGCCCGCAAGTGAGCCTCCGCCCGCTGGTGGAACAACTCCCCCACCTGGGCGGCGGTGGCGGGCGGCAGCGGCAGCGGACGGCGCCAGGCTAGGGCCGCCTGGGCCGGGTCTGCCAGCAGCCCAACCAGGCCGGTGGCCGAAACAGCCGCGGGCAGGCGGACGGTGGCGCCCTGTCCCGACGCCACCTGCTCTCTCAGGAGGTCGGCCGCCCGGCTGGCCAGCGGCCCGGCCAGCGCCGCGTCACTAGTCAGCCGGCTGATGGCCCATTCGGCCCCGCCGGGCGCTGGTTGCCCAGCGACCGGCGGCGCTGGGGCAACCAGTTGCTGGAGCTGGTCCAAGACCTGGCCCGCGGCGGCCAGTACCCCCGCCCGGCGCTCACCGAGCGGGTTCTCAACCGGCCACATGGCTGGTTCGGCCGCGGCCGGCAGGCCGCCCGGCACACCGGTCCAGTCTTCAGACTGGTCCCCTTCGGCAGCGTCTTCCAGCACCGCCGGGGCCGGCTCCCAGGTGGCATCGGAAGCCAGGCCAGCCTGGACCAACTCGGCCAGGAAGACCGAGGGCTCTTGGACCCTGGTGCGTCCCTCCACCTGCCAAGAGCCGCTCAGCAGCAACCGGGACCGGGCCCTGGTCAGCGCCACGTAGGCTACCCGGCGCTCTTCCGCCAGCGCGTGAGTCCCCGCCGCCTGCAGGAAATCCTGGAAGGCCTCATCCAGTTCCACCACCGTGGGGGCGGCGGCATAAGCAAAGACAGGCAGGTCGCGGGCGTCACGGCGCAACTCCCACGGCAGGCCGCCGCTGCCGCCGGACTGGGAGGCATCGGTCAGCCAGCCGGCCGCCGTGAAGCGGCCCAACTTGTCGGTGGGGGTGGACGGGAACTTGGCCCCCACCAGACCCGGCACCACCACCACGTCCCATTCGAGGCCCTTGGCGGCGTGCACCGTCATCACCTGGATCGCGTCCGGGGACACCTCCACCCGGCCCGGTTCCAGGCCCCGGCCCCGCTCTTGTTCGCTCTCAAGCCAGTCCAGGAAACCGGTCAGGCCACCCGCCCCGGCCATCTGGCGCACAAAGCCGTGCGCCTCCAGCACCAACTGCTGCAAGTGAGCCCGGCCGGCCGGGCCGTAATGGGCCATCAGGTCAAGGTCCAGGCCCAGGGCGCGCTCAGCCACCTGGACCAGTTCGGGCGCCGCCAGCCGGGCGGCCTGTGACCTGACCTGCACAATGGCGTGACCCAGGCGGGTCAAGCGGCGCCGGCCTTCCCGGCTCAGGCCGGGTACCTCAGCGGGCTGTTCTGCCATGACCGCCAGGGCGTCGATGACACCTGGTGTGCTGCCGGGCTCAGGCGCCCCGTCCCGTGCCAATCCCCGTGCCAGCCGCTCCAGCGCCCGCAGGTCCCTGGCCCCCAGGTTGTAACGCGGCGAGGTGGCCAGCCGCATAAAGGCATCCCCCCGGGAAGGGTCCTGCGCGCAGCGCAGCAACGCCACCACGTCTTGGACCTCGGGCACCGCCAGCAGCCCGCCCACACCAACCAGCTCGTGCGGCAGGCCGGCCTCCAACAGGGCCTGCGCCATCAATCCGAACTGCCTCTGGGTGCGGCACAACACGGCCGCCGTGCGCCGGCGCGAACCGACCGGCGGCGCGTCGCGCCAAGCGCGCACCAGATAGTCCGCGACGGCCGCGGCCTCGGCCGCGGCCGTCGCATAAAAACCGGTCTCGACCAAGCCCGGGCCGGCTCCGGGCCGGGCCTGCAGTTGAGGCAGATCGATGGGGCTCGCCTGCCGCAGTGGCCCCGCCACCTGGTTGGCCGCCTCCAAGATGGCCTGGTCGTTGCGCCAGGCGGTGGACAAGGACAGCACCGGGGCCCGCCGCGCCGCCAGGTCCGGCACCGCGGCAGTGCCATCACCCAAACCAGCCGGGCGGGTGGTGGCCTCGCCGGCGGCAGCCGCCGCGTCGTGACCGGCACCGGCGGCAGCCGCCGAACCGGCGGCCCGGCGAGCGGGATCGGCCCCGCGAGCGGCATCGGCGGCCGTGTCCAGACCGGGCGCCCCGGCAAAGTCCTCCACAAAGCGGGCTAGGGTGGCGGCCTGGGCCCCGCGCCAGCCGTAAATCGACTGGTGTGGGTCGCCCACCGCCATCACCGGGTGGCCCGCAAACAGGGTGGACAGCAGCTTGACCTGGCTGCCGGAGGTGTCTTGGTATTCGTCCAACAACACGGCCTGATAGCGCTCGCGTTCGGCGCGGCCAATGACCGGGAAGGCCACCGCCAGGCGGGCCGCCAATGCGATCTGGTCGGCAAAGTCCATCTGGCCGCGCTGGCGCTTCAGATCGGCGTAACGCTGAACCAGCCCCATGACGGCCTGGCGCTTGCCCAGCGAGGCGATGGCGGACTTCAACCCTGGCGGCAGCGCGCTCTTGGTGCGGCCGGTAGCCGGGTTGACGCCGGCCGGCTTGGTGGTCAGGTCCTCAACCAGCGCGGCCAAGGCTTCCCCGGCCGCGGCTGGTTCGACCCCATTGTCGACACACTGGTCCGCCAGGTTCAGCACCAGGGCGGCCAGCGTGGCCGGCGAGACCCCAGTCAGCGGTTCGGCCTCCCAGCCTTCCACCACCTCCATGGCCAGTTGCCACCGGGTGCCGTCACTTAGTACTTCCGCGTCCGGGTCGTAGCCCAACCGCAGGGCATGGTCGCGCACAATGCCAACCGCATAGGAGTTGTAGGTGGCAACGGCCGGCTGGCCGGTGTCCGGCAAGCCAAGCCGGCCCAGCATCGACCGGATGCGGGCCGCCAGTTCCCCAGCCGCCTTGCGGGTAAAGGTCAGCCCCAGCACGCTGGCGCCGTCCACCAGGCCATTCGCCACCAGGTAGGCCACCCGGAAGGCCAGGGTTTGGGTCTTGCCAGAGCCGGCCCCGGCGGCCACCAAGGTGGGCTCCAACGGGGCGGCGATGACGGCCGCCTGTTCCTCGGTGGGCTGGTGTTCGCCCAGTTGCTTGGCCAGGTCTTGCGGGGTCCAGCGCCAGCCCGCCGCGGTGCCGCTCATGCCGTCACCGCCTGTCCCACAGACTGGGCCGGGCAGCAGGCCGCTACCTGGCAGAACCGGCAGCCCGGGCCGGGGTTGGCCTGGAAGCGCGCCTGGCTGACCCGATGCCGGCAGCGCTCCAGCAGCTTGTCCACCCAGGCTGGATCGGCCGCCTGATCTGGTGCCGGTTGGTGGCGCTGGTAGGCCTCCTTGCCCTGTGACAGGTAGACCAGCGTGGCGCCGGCCGCCTTGGCCACGCCCGGTACGGCCCCAGATTCGACCGCCGCCTGGTAGACACCAAGCTGCGGGTTGACCTTGGCCTGAGCCACCGACGGCACCACGGCGCCGGTCTTGAAGTCCACCACCCGGGCGGCGGGCTGGCCGTCCACCTGATCGACCGGCTCCAACCGGTCGATGATGCCCGCCACCACCACACCGTTGGCCTCGTAGCGGACCGCCTGTTCCACCGCCAGCACCTGGGGGTGGGCCTGTAGATACACGCCCAGGCGGGAGGCCATGTCGAGCGCCTCCTGGTAGGCCAGGCGGTTCGAATAGGTGTCCGGCAGGCCCAGTTCGGCCCAACGCTGCGCCAAATGGCCCCGCAACTCGTCCGGCCCGGCGTGTGGGAACTCCTGGGCCAGGGCGTGGATCAGGCTGCCGCGATCAGCCTTGAGGCTGGCCTCGCCGTGCCCGCCGGCGCTGTCCAGCAGCCAGCGCAGCGGACAGTCTTCCAGCGACTCAACCTTGGACGGGCTGAGCCAGATGGCTTCGCCCTCACCGTGCAACGGCTGGTCGGTTGAGGGCGGCAACAGCCCGGCCCACTGGTCCGGGTGAGCTCCCGGTGTCCCGATGGCGGCCAGAACGGCCAGCACCCGGGCAGCGCTGGCGGCCGTGGCCGCCCCGGCCGGCGTCGGGTCCGGCCGGACTAGCCCGGGCTGGGGTTCTGCCCCCCCCTGGACCAGGGCATACCGGGCCTGGGCGACCAGGCCACGCAGGTCGTAGGGCGCCGGCAGCCCGGTCTTGGGGCGCTCGTGGGCCCCCGCCAAGGCGGCCCCGTCCGGGTCGATCAGGTCGGCAAACTGGGACGGCCTGGTGTCATCATTGGTCACCGTCACCACCACCAGGTGGCGTTTGGCCCGTGACACCGCCAAGGCGCACATGCGGGTTTCGTCATCCAGCACGGCCCGGCGCCGCTCGGCAAAGCCGGTCACCGCACCGCCCAGGTCCGCCCTGGCATCCACCAGGTCGGCCAGTTCGCCCGCCCCCATCAGGGTGTCCCGCAGCTTGAGGTTGGGCCAGACCTCTTCCTGCAATCCGATCAACCCCACCACGTCCCATTCGCGGCCGGCCGCGGCGGTGGCGGTGCACACCGTCACCCGGTCGTCCTGTGGCGCATGGGGCGCCACCGTGTCGGAGGGCACCTGCTGGGCCGCCAAGTAGTCGGCGAAACCCCGCGCACCGGCGCCCGCCCGGCGGGCGTCGAACCGGGCCGCCGCCGCGAACAGAGCGCAAACCGCGTCCAGGTCGGCATCTGCCCACTCGCCGCGCCAACCGCCGGCCAAGAGGTGACTGAGGTCTCCCGGGCGGCTGCGAAGACTTGAATCACCTCTGAGGGCTTCGCCTTGCCAACGGTCCGCCAGGCCGGACTGCTCCCACAGCGCCCATAGCACCCGGTAGGCCGTGGAGCTGGCTTCCGCCGCGGCCTCACGCCCGGCCGCCAGCACCTGAGCCAGGCGCCGCGCCTTTTGCCCCACCGGGCCGGGAACCTGGTCCAAGCCCTGGCCGGTGGCCAGCGCGGCGGCCAACCGGGCCGCGGAATCGGCCGGACCGGCCTCGCCGATGGCCTCTGGTGGAGCGCCTGCCACCACGGTGGGATCACCGGCGCCGGCGCGGCCCCCTGGGTGACCAGCATCTGCCTTGGCGCCAGCGGCCAGGCCAGGCTGGCCGTCCGGACCGCCGGGCGGCCCCCCGGCTGCCGCTTTCAGCGCCCGCCGCAAGGCCCTGATTTCGACCGCATCCATGCCACCCAGGGAGGAAGCCGCCAGCGCCAGCGCACCGGGCCCATCCAGCCCGCCCGGCGCCACACAGTGCTCCAAGGCGGCCACCAGCGCGGCCACCGCCGGCTGGTCAGTGCTCAGCACTTCCGAGCCGGGCACATGGACCGGCACCCCGGCCGCCGCCAGGGCGGCCCGCACCACCGTCACCTGGCCGGCCGTCCGGGTCAACACTGCCATGTCCTCCCAGGCGATGCGGCCGCTCAGGTGAGCCCAGCGCAGTTGGTGGGCCATCCAGGCGGCGGCCTCCGCCTCCGAGGCGGTGACCAACACCTCCACCGGCGGCAGCGCCGCGCCATCGACAGCGCTGGCCGGGTTGACGCCCCCCGCCTGAGCGGCCCGGACCGTGTGACCGGCATCAGGCGCGTGGTCAACACCGGCCGCCCGGGCACCACCGGCCTCCTGAATCCCATACACTCTCGGCACAGCACCGGCCGCCCGGTCGGCATCTGCCACCCGGTCGACACAGG
>JAISTN010000315.1 GCA_031272565.1 Bifidobacteriaceae bacterium | reverse complement strand
TTGTTGAGGCAGGACGGGCAGGGCCATGTAGGGCCCGGCCCGTCCTGTCTTTTTTCTTGTCACCCCGGGGGGTGCGGCGGGTTCAGGACCCGCCGGGGGGGCCGAGACCTGGTTCGCCCCCCGGGGCGCGGGGGGCTGGGAGGAGGGCGCCAACCACACCAGACAACCAACCCACAACCCCCGCCGCGCACGGGCTCCCGCCGGTGCGTTACTTGGGGCAGGTAGCATAGGACGGTCATGAATAGCGAAGCTGAAGGTAGCGGGCGCGGAGAGCGCCACGAGGGCCGGGACGGCCCAGAGGGCCGTGGGGCGGGTAGCCACGGTCAGCGTATTGACGGTCGGCCCCAGGGCGCCCGGCGCGACTGGGGTGCCGGCGGCTCGTCCGCGGAGCGCGGGGATGACCGGAGGAGTTGGTCAGGGTCAGGGGGAGACATCGGTCGGAACCGCCGGCCGGAGGGCTCACGTGAAGGCGAGGAGCGCCCGTACCGGCCCCGGAATGATGACTCGCGTCCTTACCGACCGCGCGATGACGGGTCCAGGCCGTACCGGCCACGTGAAGACGGGGAGCGGCCGTACCGGCCTCGGAATGATGATTCGCGTCCGTACCGGCCACGTGATGACGGGTCCAGGCCGTACCGGCCACGCGAGGGTGATGAGCGCCCCTACCGGCCCCGGAATGATGATTCGCGTCCGTACCGGCCACGTGACGGTTCGTCGCGGCCGTATCGGTCTCGGGATGATGCTGACCGGCCGGTGAGGCCACGTGAAAACGGCGGGCGGCCGTACCGGCCGCGCGACGAGAGGGAACAGGATGGCTCCTTCAGGCCGGGAGCAGAACGTGAGGCGCGTTCGGAGGCGCCAGAGCGTGACCCGCGGCCAGATTGGTCCCCAGAGGGGATGGAGCCGGCTGACAGCACCACCGGCAGTGGTCTTGGACAGGACAGGATTCGTGATGACGTAGCCGGGTCCGATCAGTCCAGCGAGGACTCACCGCATGACGGCCAACCCCGCGACGACGCTGGGCAGGCCAGCGGGGAGCCGTTCCACCAGGACGGGCATCAGGACCGCGAGGACCACCCGCGGGAGCGCGGGGACCGCGGCGAGCGTGGTTACGGCGCGCGGCCCTACAACCAGCGGCACGGGCGGGGCGCAGGTGGTCGCGGTGGCGGGACCAGCGGCCGGGCGGCGGAGGAACGCCAACGCGAAGAGTGGAAGGCGCAGGCCAGGGCCCGCGAAGAATCGCGCATGCGGCCCAAGAACCGTCTGGGGGCTGAAGAGGCCCCGCCACTGCCGGACCATGTGGTGCCGGAAGACTTGCCAGAACCGATCCGGGACCAGTTGGCCGGCCTGGGCAAGGAAAACGAACGGCTCGTTGCCCGCCACCTGGTGATGGTGCTAGAGACACTGGAAGAGGCCCCGGAGGTGGCCTATCTGCACGCCCGGGCGGCGGCGGACCGGGCGGCGCGGGTCACAGTGGTGCGGGAGTACGCCGCCTTGGCCAGCTACTATTCTGGCCGCTGGACGGAGGCGGTGCGGGAGATCCGGACCTTCCAGCGGTTGAGCGGCACCAAGGCTTACCCGCAGTTGTTGGCGGACGCCCTGCGAGGGGTGGGCAAACCACTGGAGGCCATCGAGTTGATCCAGAAGACCAACCTGACCGATCTGGACGAGTCAGACCGACTGGAACTGACATTGGTCCAGGCCGGGGCTAGGGCCGACTTAGGCGAATTCGACGCCGCCCTGGCGCTCCTGTCCAAGGCGGCCCGCCTGCCGCAACCGGAGGGCGGCCATGAGCGCCTGGCCATCGCCAGCGAGCGGATCGAAGCCCTGAAACAGGGCGCCCGGCCGGAGGACCAAGAATGGATGGAGGAAGCCCCGTGACCAGGGGCGACATCGGCGGCCAGGGCGGTGCCGGGAGGTCGGCCAGGCGACCGCGCCACCGTGGCCTGCTGGACTTGGGGCGGGCGCCATCGGCGGTCTATGACGTGGCGATCACGGACCTGGATGGGGTCTGTTTCCGGGACACCGAGCCGGTCGAGTATGCCACCGAGTCTGTGGCAGCGGCCCGGGCGGCCGGCTTGCGCTTCTTGTTCTTGACCAACAACGCGATGCGACCGCCGCGGGCCGCGGCCGAACGGTTGGTGGGAGTCGGGATCGACGCCGGGCCAAGTGATGTGCTGACGGCGGCTCAGACCGGGGCCGCGCTGGTCGCGGCTGACTTGGAATCTGGGGCAAAGGTGCTGGTGGTGGGCTCGCCGGGCCTGGCCCAGGCGTTGCGGGAGGTGGGTTTGACGCCGGTGGACAGTGCGGAGGAGCAGCCGGCGGCGGTGTTGCAAGGACTCTCGGAGGACCTGACTTGGCGGCAGCTAGCGGAGGGGGCGTTTGCCATCCAGGCCGGCGCTGCCTACTACGCCACCAATCTGGACTTGACGCTGCCGCAGCCGCGCGGCTTCGCGCCGGGCAACGGTTCGCTGGTGGCGGCGTTGAGCACGGCCACCGGTGTGCAGCCCATCGCGTCCGGCAAGCCGAACGCCTCGATGTTCCACCTGGCGGTGGCCCGCGCCGGGGCGCTGCGGCCGGTGGTGGTGGGCGACCGGCTAGACACCGACTTGGCGGGCGCCAACAACGCCGGGCTGCCGGGCATGATGGTGCTGACGGGCGTCAACACGGCGGCGGACGCCTGCCTGGCGCCACCGGCCCGGCGGCCGAGTTTGCTGGCATGGGACTTGCGCGGCCTCAACTTGCCGCACCGGGCTCCGGTGCCCGATGGCGACGGCTGGCTCTGCGGCGGGCAGCGGGCCTGGGTGGAGGGCGGCCGGCTGCGGCTGGACGGCGAACCAGAGTCGAATGACATGTTGCGGGCGGCGGCGGCGGCCTGTTGGGCGGCGGCCGATGCCGGTGCTGGGCTGAAGCCGGCGGGGATTCCGGCGGTGTACCACAGGGAGGGCCAAACGTGAGCGAGAACCAATGGGATGAGGATCTGGCGGCCGGGAGCGAGCCGGGCGAGCCGGATGAGATGGCTGGTGCGGGCGGCATCGGCGGCTTTGAGCCGGCGGCCGGAGCCTCGGTGGGCGACGCCCTGGAGCGGGCCGAGACGGCCGTCCAGGCGGCGTTAGCCCAGGCCAAGGCGGACCTGGCGACCAGGCTGACGGCCCTGGAGCAGGCGCACCGCGAACTGGAACGGCTGCTGACCGATGCGGTGGACTAGACGCCGATGGCTGGTCTTGGGGTGCTGGTGGCCAGGCCGACACTGAACCGGGCGGGTGCCGCCGCGGTGACGCGGTTGCGGTCTGGGCATGGTGACTCCGGACGTCCGGGCCGGGACGGGGTGATGCCGACGCGACTACCTGGCGGGGTGGTAGGACGGCGCCGGGTGGCTGGCCGACTTGGATTTGGGACGGCGAGAGGTTGGGGTGGAAGGGCCGGTGGTGGGCGGAAGCGGGCACTGACTGAAGTTGGTGGTGACCAGGCGTGGCGGTGAGGCGGCGGTTGGACGCTGAGTTGGTGCGGCGGCACTTGGCCCGGTCGCGGGCGCATGCGGCCGAGTTGATCGCCGCCGGCGTGGTGACGGTAGACGGGCAGGCTGCGACCAAGCCGGCCAGCCAGGTCGACCCGGCGCAGGCGGTCGAGGTGGGTAGCGAAGACGCCGGTGACCAGGCCTATGCTTCGCGGGGGGCACACAAATTGCTATCGGCGTTGGCGGCGTTGGGCCGGGCGGCGCCCGCCATCGACGGAGTGGTCTGCCTGGATGCGGGGGCCTCGACCGGTGGTTTCACCGATGTGCTGCTGCGCCGAGGGGCGGCCCTGGTGCACGCCGTCGACGTGGGTTACGGCCAGTTGGTGTGGCGCCTGCGGCAAGACCCGCGGGTCAACGTGGTGGAGCGAACCAACGTTCGGTTCTTGGAGCCAGGCGACTTGGAACCAGCTCCGTCGTTGGTGGTGGCGGACCTGTCGTTCATCTCGTTGACGCAGGTGCTGCCCGCCTTGGCGGCGGTAACCACGCCGCGGGCCCGCTTCCTGCTGATGGTCAAGCCGCAGTTCGAGGTCGGCAAGCGGGCCCTGCCGGCCGGCGGTGTGGTGACCAGTCCGGACGACCGGGCGGGCGCCGTCTGGCGAGTGGCCCAAGCCGCCCAGGCGCTGGGCCTGGCGGTGTTGGCGGTAGCCCGCTCCGGGCTGCCCGGCCCCAAGGGCAACGTCGAATTCTTCCTGGACTTGGGGAAGGCCGGTGCGCTGGCCGGGGACCCCGGTGATGGCGCCGGCGAAGTGGCCGGTGAAGTTGTTGGTGGGGTTGGGCTGAGCGGCCAGGCCTTGATCGAGGCCATTGAACGCGAAACGGCTGGCCACCTGCCGGCCTAGGCCGCGCCGGGCCGGCGAGGCCGGCCGGGGCTAGGTTCCGGGTGACCACTTGGCTGGGCCGGGCCGGGGTCGGGGCAAGCCCGGCGGGCCGGCCTGTGGATAACTTGGGGCAGGGGCGGGAATCCTAGGGATTCTGTCAGTGCGGCCTACTAGGCTTGTAATCCGGGTCTGCGAGGGCCTGAGCCCACCTGAAGAGAGCCGCCAACAGCCAGGAGAAGGAGAAGACGGCGTGAGCACCGCACTGATTGTCGCGAACGAGCGTGACAACCGGGCCAAGAGCATGGTTCAGGAAGCGGTGGCGCGCCTGGAACGCCACGGCTGGGCCGCAATCATGGAGGAAGACGACCACGGCGGGTCGTTGGACCTGGCCTTGGTGCTGGGCGGCGACGGCACGCTGCTGCGGGCGGCGGAAGCGGTGCGCGGCCGGAGTGTGCCCCTGCTGGGCGTCAATCTGGGTCACATGGGCTTCCTGGCCGAATGCGATTCGGACGGGCTGGCCGGCGCCATCGACCAGGTGGCGGCCGGTGCCTTCAAGGTTGAGCAACGCTCCACACTGTCCGTGGTGGTGACCCAACCGGACGGGCAATCCCAGCCGGGCTGGGCCCTGAACGAGGTCACCTTGGCCAAGGCGGCCCCCCAACGGATGGTGGAGGTGTTGGTGTCGATTGACGGCCAGCGGATCTCAACCTACGGCTGCGACGGCATGGTGGTGGCAACCTCGACCGGGTCGACCGGCCACGCCTTTTCGGCCGGCGGGCCGGTGGTGTGGCCGGACCTGGACGCCCTCCTGGTCGTTCCCCTGGCGGCCCACGCCCTGTTTGACCGGCCGCTGATCGTGGCGCCCACCTCGACCGTCAGGGTCGAACTGCTGGGGGCTTCCCGGGCCGACGGCCTGGTGGCCTGCGACGGCCGCCGCACGGTCTACCTGCATGTGGGCGGACACTTGGACCTCACCTTGGGCACCGAACCGGTGGGCCTGGTGCGGTTTGGCGAGGCGCCGTTTGCCACCCGCCTGGTGTACAAATTCGAACTGCCCACCGACGGCTGGCGTGGGGACGCGGAGTAGCGCCATGTTGAAGGAACTAGTGGTGCGGGACCTGGGGGTGATTGCCCAGGCGGAACTCGAATTCGACGCCGCCTTGACGGTCATCACGGGTGAAACGGGCGCCGGCAAGACCATGCTGTTGAGTGCCCTGGACCAGGTGGTGGGCGGCCGGGCGGAAACGGCCCTGGTCCGCCAAGGGGCCAAGGCCAGCCAGGTGACGGGCGTCTTTCAGGTGGCCCACGATGGCGCGGCGGCCACCGGCGCGGCGGCGGCGGGTGGGCTAGTTGAAGACGGCGAGATCATCGTGGTGCGGACGGTCAGCGAAGCCGGCCGGTCACGGGCGGCGCTAGGCGGGGCCGCCGTCCCGTTGGGCACCCTGTCTGGCGTGGTTGGCCCCCTGGTGGCAGTGCACGG
Organism: Bifidobacteriaceae bacterium; assembly: GCA_031272565.1. Lineage (GTDB taxonomy): Bacteria > Actinomycetota > Actinomycetes > Actinomycetales > WQXJ01 > JAISSX01. Next base: position 176 of record JAISTN010000315.1, on the reverse strand, counting down.
CCAGGCCGACCAGTGGCGGCTGCGCTCGCAGGCCCAGCAGCGCGACATGCTGGACCAGTTTGCCGGGCCCAAACAGCAGGCTGCCCGGGCCACCTACAGCGCCGCCTTTGAGCGGGTGGCGGCCCTCAAACAGGCCATTGAGCGGCTGGAGCACCAGGACCGGGAAGCGGCCTGGG
>JAISTN010000311.1 GCA_031272565.1 Bifidobacteriaceae bacterium | reverse complement strand
GAAGGTCTCCAGGGCCTCGGCCTGGTTCAGTTTGCTCAGGGCCCGTAGCTGGGCTGCCCGGTCCAGGTCGCCGTGGCGGGTTTCCAGGCGTTCTTGCAGCCAGGCCCGCTGGTTGGGGTCTTCCAGGTGCATGTATTCGATGCCGACCCGCCGGCAGTAGGTGTCGCGGGCGAGCTGGATGATGTCGCTCAGCGTCATGGTGGTGTGGCCGCCAAAGCCGTCCACCGGGAACTCCCGGTCCATGTCCCAGATGCTCAGGCCGTAGGAGGACAGCACCAGGTCTTCATGGCCGCGTTGGCGGTAGGACAGGGGGTCGATGTCGGCCGCCATGTGTCCGCGCGTCCGGTAGCCGTGGATCAACCGGGTGACGGCGCTGGTCTTGGCTTCCAGCGGGGCGTGGCTGTCTTGCTCCCAGCGGATTGGCTCGTAGGGGATGCGCAGCGAGGCGAAGACTCGATCATAGAAGCCGTCTTGGCCCAGCAGCTTGGCGTGCATCAGCTTCAGGAATTCGCCCGATTGCGCGCCCTGGATGACCCGGTGGTCATAGGTTGAGGTCAGGGTCAGGATCTTGGAGATGCCCCACTGGGACAGGTTTTGGGGCGAGGCTCCTTGGTAGGCGGCCGGGTAGGTCATGGCGCCCACGCCCATGATGACGCTCTGGCCGGGCATCAGGCGGGGCACGGATGCGCTGGTGCCGATGCCGCCGGGGTTGGTCAGTGTGCAGGTCACGCCTGACAGGTCGTCGACCGTCAGTTTGCCGGCCCGGGCGCGGCGGATCAGGTCTTCGTAGGAGGCCCAAAACTCGGCGAAGGTCAGCGCGTCAGCGTGCTTGATGGCGGGCACCAGCAGTTGGCGGGTGCCGTCTGCCTTGGTCAGGTCGATGGCGATGCCCAGGCCCACGTGTTCGTGGTGCAGCATGGCGGGTTTGCCTTCTGCTTCACCGTAGGCGGTGTTCATTTCCGGCATTTCCCGCAGCGCCTCCGCCATGGCGAAGCCGATCAGATGGGTGAAGCTGATGCGGCCGCCGCGGGAGCGGGCCAACTGGTTGTTGATCATGGAGCGGCTTTCGATCAACACCTTGGCTGGCACTTCGCGAATCGAAGTGGCGGTGGGCACGCCCAGGGAGGCGGCCATGTTGATGGCGGTCCGCATGGCGGGGCCCTTGAGCACCACGGTTTCTTCGACCATGGCTTGGGCGCCGTCCTTCAGGGCGGCTGGTTCGGAGGTGGTGTATTGGGCGATCGCCTGGGCGGCGTAGGCCACGGGGGCCTGGTCGACCGCCAGGTCGACCGGGCGGGGCCGGCGGGGTTCGTCTGGCCGGCGCGGCTCGGGGCGCGCAATCGGTACGGGGCCGCGCTGGGCGGCCGGGCCGGCGGCCGGTTCTTGGGCCGGGGTGGGGGCCGCTTCGGGAGGGGCGGCGGCGGCCGGGTGTGGTTCGGTCCGCTGGGTGGAGGGCCGGTAGTCCTCAAAAAAGTCCCACCAGGCTGGGTTGACGGAGTCGCGGTCCGCCAGGAACTGCTGGTAAAGCTCATCGACCAACCAGCGGTTGGCGCCAACTGACTTTGGGCTGCGGGGGGCGGCGGCATCGGTAGTCACTGGACGGGGACCTTTCAATCAGTCAAGAAACGGTAAGCCGGCGCCGCGGGCAGCGTTGCGCGGAGGGGCCGGCGGTGGTGGGTACGGCACACTGCGAGTCTAACCCGCCATTCCGGTCCAACAAGGGCCCTTTGGCTTCTCTTTACCTTTTGGGCAAAGAACTCGCAAAGTTGGCTGTTCCGGGCGGGGTGGGCGTGGTGGCAGCGGGTCGCCGCGAGCCAGGGGAGAGCAGCTACCGGCCAGGCTGCGGCCGATGGCGTCCGGTTGGTTCGCCGCAGGTGGCCGGCCGGGGGGCTCCGGCCGGCCACCCTGGGCCCCGGCTGGACGGCCGGCGCTTCGCATCAGGCCCAGGGGCTTGAAGCCTGAGGCTCAGGGCTTCGCCAGGCGCCAGCAGCCGGGGGGCTAGGAAACGTCGCGGCGGAAGGTGAACAGGTAGCCTAGGGCGCCGAACAGGATGCCCCAGCCGGCTAGGACCCCGATGGCGGCGCCCCACGGCAAGGCGCTGGGCGTGAAGTCCATCCCCATCATGTCGTAGAACGAAGTGCCGCTGATGGCGTTCGAGGCGGCACCCGGGAAGTACATCAGCACGTCCTGGATCAGGTCTTTCCACCAGGCCGGGTCTCCCGCATTGGCCACCACGATGGCCACGGCTTGAGCCACTGGCTCGATCAACTGAGTCAGTACTAGTAGAAGCACAATCATCAGCACCTGGTTGTGCAGCAGTGTGCCAAAACCGACACCGAGCACGGCCCACAGGGCAAGTGCCAGCAGCATCCGGACTATCACTCCCCAGGTGTCGGCCGTGCCCAGGCCGGTCGGTTCGCCACCCAAGCCAAAGATCAGGGCGGTGGGCAGGATCGCGCTGGCCATGCAGATGGCGCTCATCGCCAGACCCATGGGCACCGCTGAGATGAGTTTGGCTATCAGCACCACGTGCCGGCGTGGCTCCACCAGGAAGGTGGGCGTCAGCGTCTTGTGGCGGTACTCCTGGGTGATGGCCATGGCGCCGATCAGGGCCGGGAAGACATAACCGTTGGAGGGCGCCATCGAGTAGAGCACATGGGTCCACTTTGTGGTAGCGATCGGCAGGCTGGTCTGGGGATCACCGGCAAAGTGGAAGGCCAACGCCATTATGGCGGTCAAGAACGCGATGTAGCCGGCGGCGCAGAGCGACAACACCCACCACATGCGGGTGGAGAAGAACTTGCGGTATTCGCATTGCAGGGCGGCGATCATTGCGCACCCCCTTCCGGCCCGGCTTGGGGAGGCAAGGCGACGGGCGGGGCAGCGGAGCTGGCCGGCGGGGGAGCCGCATCGCCTGGGTGCGACATCGGCGGCGGGTCGTCGCCCGGTGGCTCTGGCTGGTCGCCTGGCGCGATGGGCGCGCCCAGGCCAAACTGACCGGTGAGCCGCAGGAAGGTCTCTTCCAGGCCGGCCTGTTGGCTGGCCAGTTGGTGCAACTCAAGCCCGGCGGCAAAGGCCGCTTGCCCAATGACGCTGGCGTCCGCTCCGAAAACGGTGAGGCCGCCATCGGCCGCCGGCTGTACTTCCCAACCCTGGGCTTGGGCCAGCCGGGCCAACGCCGGTGGGTCCGCCGCCACCACGTGGGTGCGGGGCCTTTCAAGGGCTTTCAGTTCGTCCAGTGAAGACTGGTGGATCAGGCGCCCCTGGGCGATGATGACCACGTCATCCACCGTCTGCTCGACCTCGCTCAGCAGGTGGGACGAGATGACGATGGTGCGGCCTTCCGCCGCCATGGCCCGCAGCAGTTGGCGGATCCAGGCGATGCCTTCCGGGTCCAGGCCGTTGGTCGGTTCGTCCAGTAGCAGGGTTTGCGGGTTGCCCAGCAGGGCGGCGGCCACCCCCAGCCGGCCGCGCATGCCAAGGGAGAACTTGCCCACGCGCTTCTTGGCGGCATCGTGCAGACCCACCAGTTCAAGCACCTCGTGGCAGCGCCGTGCGTCGACACCCAGGCCGGGCGCCATGGCCCGCAGGTGGTTGATGGCGCTGCGTCCCGGGTGGAAGGACGAGGCCTCCAGGGCCGCCCCCACCTGGGAGGCGGGCCTGGTCAGTTGGTCGTAACGCCGGCCGTTGAACGTGACCACGCCCGAGGTGGCCGTGATCAGGCCCAGTGCCGCACGCAGGGTAGTTGTCTTGCCGGAACCATTGGGGCCAAGAAAACCGGTGACACGGCCGGGGGTAGCCGTGAAGCTGAGGTTGTTGACCGCAACGAGTGGACCAAATTGCTTGGTCAGGGCTCTCACTTCGATCATGCCTCATCAGCCTAGCGGGGCAGTGGGGAGACGGCGCTGGGCCGCCCGGATGAAATCCGCGGTGCGCCTCCTCAATTCGGACGAGTTACCCTGGGTGGTGTCCCAGGCCGGGGCTGGCCGGTGGAAGTGTGATATGGGTGACACTGGGCGCGAGGGTGTGGGCTATGCGGACCCCGTCACTTGACCCTGGGGCGCCGCACAACGTAACCTAGTGCGTTGGTGTGTGCCCGGGTCCGGGCGGTTGCCTGGCGGCCAGTGGCGCACAAAACCCTTGAAGCACTCCCACGGTGCGCCGCGCGCGCCGTATGGACCGGAAGAGAAGAGCGCAGGCGTGGTGTACGCGATCGTCAAGGCCTCGGGCCGTCAAGAGAAGGTCGCCGTTGGTGACGTGTTGGTGCTGGACCGTTTGAAGGGCCAGCCGGGCGAAACCATCGAGCTGCCCGCGGTACTGCTGGTGGATGGTGACAAGGTCACCAGTTCACCCAAGGAACTGGCCAAGGTTAAGGTGACGGCGGAGATTGTGGGCAACGACCGGGGCCCCAAGATCAACATCCTGACCTACAAGAACAAGACCGGGCAGCGCCACCACCAAGGCCACCGCGCCGACCTGACCCGCGTCAAGGTCACCGGGATCAATTAAGGAAAGGTCAACCGAGATGGCACACAAGAAGGGCGCTAGCTCATCCAGGAACGGTCGCGATTCGAACGCCCAGCGGCTGGGCGTCAAGCTGTTTGGCGGCCAGGCGGTGCGCACCGGCCAGATCATTCTGCGCCAGCGCGGCACCCACTTCCATCCCGGCAACGGCGTTGGCCGGGGCGGCGACGACACCCTGTTCGCCTTGGCGGACGGCCACGTCAAGTTTGGCCAGCGCGGCGGGCGCCGCGTGGTGGACGTGGTCAGCGCCCAGGGCTGAACAGCGCAAACCTGGCGAAGGGGCGTGGACGGGGGCTTGGCCCCGCCGGCGCCCCTTTCGCGTACTTGAATGCCGGTGGCCGGCCAGGTGACCGGCCAGCCCTGATTCGAATCCCCAAGGCGACAGCGAGGAAGGCGGTAGCGAGATGCCCCGCAAGGCGACGGCCCGGACGCAAGCTGGCGAGCCCTGTGGGAGCATCCAGCAACGCCGCGGGACTCGCCCAGACCGCAGCCTCCATCACCGCTTGGTCCAAGCGGCCTGGTAGGGAGGAGCGAAGGCAGCACTTGTTGACCGGGTCAAGCTGTCGCTGACGGCCGGCAAGGGCGGCAACGGCTGCACCTCGGTGCGGCGCGAGAAGTACAAGCCTCTGGCCGGGCCCGATGGCGGCAACGGTGGCCATGGCGGCTCTGTCATCTTCGAGGTTGACCCGCAGGTCACCACCCTGCTGGGCTACCACCATGCCCCACACCAGCGGGCAGAGAACGGCGCGCCGGGCGAGGGCTCCCTGCGCGGCGGCGCCAAGGGCGCGGACCGGGTGTTGAAGGTGCCGGACGGCACCGTGGTCAAGACCCCGGACGGCCAGGTCTTGGCCGATCTGGTGGGTCCCGGCGCCCGCTACGTGGCGGCGCAGGGCGGCCAGGGCGGGTTGGGTAACGCGGCTTTGGCTTCCCCGGCGCGCAAGGCCCCCGGCTTCGCCCTGTTGGGCGAACCGGGTGAAACCCGTGAAGTCATCCTGGAACTGAAGACCATCGCCGATGTCGCCCTGGTGGGGTTTCCTTCAGCCGGCAAGAGTTCGCTGATCGCGGCCATGTCCGCCGCCCGGCCCAAGATTGCCGACTACCCCTTCACCACACTGATCCCCAACCTGGGTGTGGTCCAGGCGGGCGAGGCCCGGTTCACCATGGCGGACGTGCCCGGTTTGATCCCGGGGGCGTCCGAGGGCAAGGGCTTGGGCCTGGAGTTTCTGCGCCACATTGAGCGGACGGCCGTGATCTGCCACGTGTTGGACTGCGCCACCCTGGAGCCGGGACGCGATCCGCTCAGCGACTTCGAGGCTCTGGAACTGGAACTGTCGCTCTATGCGGAAGACTTGGGCCTGGAGGGCGCCAACCTGCCGCTGATGGAACGGCCGCGCGTCATCGTGCTGAACAAGGTTGATGTGCCGGAGGCGTTGGAATTGGCGGAACTGGTCCGGCCAGATTTGGAGGCCACCGGTTGGCCGGTCTTGGTGGTCAGTGCCGTGTCGCACCGCGGCCTGCGCGAACTGGGGTTCGCGCTGGCGGCCCAGGTGGCGCAGGGGCGCTCGCGCGTGGATCTGAGTGAAGATGCGGGGCGGCGCCGGATTGTGCTGCGCCCTGCGCCGGTGGATGACCCGGGCTTCGAAGTCTCGGTTCAGAAGGCTTCCGACCATGTCTTCTACCAGGTTAGGGGCACCAAGGTGGAGCGCTGGGTGGCCCAGACGGACTTCGCCAATGATGAAGCGGTGGGCTACCTGGCGGACCGGCTGGCCAAGGCCGGGGTGGAGGACGCCCTGGTCAAGGCGGGCG
>JAISTN010000285.1 GCA_031272565.1 Bifidobacteriaceae bacterium | reverse complement strand
CCCGCCCCCACCGGCGGCGGGCGCTAACCTGGTGGGCGTGTCTACGCATTGGGTACTGACCCTGTCCTGCCCGGACCAGCCCGGCATTGTCCACGCCGTCACCGGGGCTTTGGCCTCCGCTGGCGGCAACATTACCGAGTCCCAACAGTACGGCGACCCGGTCTCCAACTGGTTCTTCATGCGGGTCCAGGCGATGGCCGATTGCGACCGCGCGACCTTGGAACAGGCCTTGACCCCGGTGGCCGCCCGGTTTGCCATGTCTTGGGCTTTGGACACGGTGGGCCGGCCGATGCGCACCGTCATCATGGTGTCAAAGGCTGCCCACTGCCTGCATGACCTGGCCTACCGCTCGCAGCAAGAACGCCTGCCGATCGAGATTGTGGCCGTGGTTTCGAATCATGAGGACCTGCGCTCGGTGGCCCAGTTCTACGGCGTGCCCTACCACCACATTCCGGTCACCCGCGACACCAAGCCGGCGGCCGAGGCGGCCCTCCTCAAGTTGGCGGCAGACCTGGACGTGGAACTGGTGGTGCTGGCGCGCTACATGCAGATCCTCTCCGACAACCTGTGCCAGGCGCTGGCCGGCCGGGCCATCAACATCCACCACTCCTTCCTGCCGTCCTTCAAGGGGGCGCGGCCCTACGCCCAGGCGCACCAGCGCGGCGTCAAACTGATTGGCGCGACCGCCCACTACGTGACCGCGGCGCTGGATGAAGGCCCCATCATTGAGCAGGACGTGGAACGGGTAACGCACGCCTCATCGGTCGATGACCTGGTCGCGCTGGGTGAGGACGTGGAGCGCCGGGCCCTGGCCCGGGCGGTGCGCTGGCACGCCGAACACCGCATCTTGATCAACGGCTCCAGGACCGTGATTTTCCCGTAGCTCCGGGCGCGGAACCCAATTGGCCGGCCCCGCGGCCAACGGCTGGCCGGCCGTAGGCCGGCCAGGTGGGCCACCCAGCGCCGGGCCTTAGCCCTTGACCGACCCCGCCATCAGGCCGCCCAGGAAGTACTTGCCCAGGGCGACATAGATGATCAGCGTGGGGAAGGACGCCAGTAACGCGGCCGCCATCTCCACGCCGTGGTCCGACATGATCGAACCACCGGCCAAGTTGTTCAAGGCGATGGTCACCACCGACTTGTCCGGGTTGGCCACAAAGAACTTGGCGAACAGGAAGTCGTTCCAGGCGGAGGTGAACTGCCAGATCAGCACCACCACAAAGCTGGGCACGGAGATGGGCAACACCACCGAGGCGTAGGTGCGCAGCATGCCGGCGCCGTCCACCCGGGCGGCCTCGATCAGTTCCTGCGGCACCGACTCGTAGTAGTTGCGGAAGATCAGCGTGGTGATGGGTATGCCATAGACCACGTGCAGCAAGATCAGGATCGGTATCCCGTCCGGCACCGTGGGCAGGGCGTCCACCCAACTGGTGACCGGCTTGAGCCACTGGACCAGCCGGTAGAGCGGCACCATGACGGCCTGGTAGGGGATGAACATGCCGAACAGCAGGAAGGTGAAGACCGCGTTGGCGTGCGGGAAACGCCAGCGCGACAACACGTAACCGTTCATCGACCCCAGGAAGGCCGAAATGATGGTGGAAGGAATCACCAACTGGAAGGTCCGGATCATGGCCGGGCCCACACCGGGCACGGCCGCCGAGGGCCCATTCCAGGCCTTCTTCCAGTTTTCCAGGGTCCATTCGTTGGGCAGCAGCCAGGCGTGGGCCGGCTGGGCGTCGGTCTGGGTCTTGAAGGATGTCACCAGCAGGACGTAAACCGGGATCAGCACAATGGCCAGGAAGACGATCAGCAGCAGGTGGCGCAGGGCCTTGCCCCACGGGAAGCCGTGCTGGCCCACGCGGGATTCGGTCACGCCATGGCTGACCACACCAGTGTCGAGAGCACTCATCGGTTCTTCTCCGCCCTGGTTGTGTGGATCAGGTAGGGAATGATCAGCACCAGCACAATCAACAACAGCACTACGCCCACCATGGCGGCGTTGGCGTAGTCACCCTCCGCCATGTAGCGGTACATCTCAATGGCTGGAATCTTGGTCTGGTAGTTGGTGTGTTTCGAGATCGACATGATCAGGTCGAAGGTCTTGAGCGACATGTGGCCAATGATGATGATGGCGCTCAGGGCCACCGGCGAAAGCTGGGGGAAGATGACGTGCCGGTACAGCTTCCATTCGTTGGCGCCGTCCACCCGGGCGGCTTCCCGCAGTTCGTTGGGAATACCGCGGAAGCCGGCCAGGAACAGCGCCATGACGTACCCGGCCATCTGCCAGATGGCGGGCATGGCGATGGCCGCGATGCCCCAGGTCAGGTTCTTGGTCCACCAGGAGTTCTGCATGAAGTCCAGGCCCAGGGTTTGGAACAGCCGGTTGAGGCCGTAGGCCTTGGCGTCCCGGTTGGGGTTCAGCAGCCACTTCCAGACCACGCCGGCGGCCACCGCTGAAACGGCCATCGGGAACAAGTAGACCGACCGGAAGATGCCTTCCGCCTTGGCCCGCTTGTCCAGCAGCCAGGCCCACAGGAAGCCCAGCGACAACGTACCGCCCAGGAAGACGGCCGTGAAGATGAGCTGGTTCAGCAGGGCGTGGTGGGCTTCCTTGGTGGCCAGCCAGGCCGTGTAGTTGCCCAGGAAGACAAACTCGGTGGGCTGTTTGCCGGTGAATTCGGCCGCGCTGTGGGCACTGGTCATGGAGGTTTGGAAGGCCGAACCGATCAGGCCGTAGACAAAGATCCCGATCAGTATGACCGAGGGCGAAATCAGGAGCAGCGGTGGACCGTACCGCCGGAACCGGCCACGTCGCTTGCGGGTAATGCTGGCTGCCACGTCTTGACCCCCTGTGGCGCCCGGCTCGCGGCCCCCCGCGGAGCCAGGCCTAGTGTTGGTTGCGCGCGGGGCGGTCCCGCACGATTCTGATCGTACGGGACCGCCCGGCAATACTGGTTCGCCTGGCCCGGCCAGCCCCATCTGGTGCCCGATGTCGCCCGGGCAGCGGGGCCGGCCAAGCCTGGCTATGCAATTCTCAGCTCATGGCGGTGACCAGTTCGGCTTGGAAGCCGGCCAGGTCGGTGGCGCCGGTGTTGAACTTGGAGACGGCCTCGTTGATGGCGTTGCCTTGCTTGATCGTGACGGCGCAGCCGTGCTGGATCGAGCCAACGATGGCGTTGGAGGCGAAGTCCTCGGCCGCGGAGAGCTGATAGGCGGAGAAGCCTTCAGCTTCCAGGTCGATGTCAACGCGGGCCGGGATGGAGCCCTTGACCTTGTTGAAGCCGATCTGGCCTTCCTTGGAGGAGATGACGTCGATCCAGGCCTCGGCGGCCTTCGGGTGGGGGGCGCCGTTGGTCACGCCGTAGGCGTCCGCCAGGAAGTCGAAGATGCCCTGGGTGCCGGGGCTGGGGGCGTACAGATAGTCTGCGCCGGCCACGGAACCGTAGGCGTCGAACGATGCCGGGGCCCAGTCGCCCATGATGTTGAAGGCGGCCGTGCCCTCTTCGATCATCTGGATGGGCGGCTCCCATTCGACCGAGTCGCGGTCTTCGTTGGTGTAGCTCATCAGGGTGGCGAACTTCTCCAGCGCGGCGGTGACGTCGGCGCCGGCCCAGTCGGTGGTGCCGTCGAACAGGCCGTTGTAGCCGTCAGCGCCCAGTTCGGCGATCAGCACCGTCTCCAGCAGGTGGACCTGGCACCAGGTGGTGCCGATCGACAGCGGGGTGATGTCCGGAGCATTGGTCTTGACCTGCTCCAGCGCGGCGATGAAGTCGTCGATGCTCGCGTAGTAGGCGTCGGTGGTGCTCAGGCCGGCGGCTTCAAGGGCGGGCACGGAGGCCCACAGCACGTTGGCGCGGTGCACGTTGGACGGAATCGAGTAGATCTTACCGTCTTGGGTCAGCATGGCGACCAGGTCCTCCGGGAACGCGTCCCGCAGGCCGAACTGGTCATACAGGTAGCCGACATCGGTGAGCTGGTCGGCGTCAATGTAGTCCTGCATCTCCTTGCCGGCGTGGGCTTGGAAGGTGTCCGGCGGGTCGCCGGCGTTCATCCGGGTGGCCAGGACTTCCTTGCCGGAGCCGCCTTGGCCGGCCGCATTGCCGCCGTTGACGAACTCAATGTCCGGGTACTTCGCTTCCAGCACCAGGATCAACTGCTCCAGGCCCAGGGCCTCGGAGCCGGCGGTCCACCAGGTGAAGATGTCCAGTTCGCCGGACGCGCCCTCAACCAGCGCGCCGGTGCCGGCCGGCTCGGTCTCTTCCGGCTCGGTGGTCTCGGTGTCAGTATCCGCAGGCGTGGTCTCTGGCGCCTCGGTGGTTTCGCTTGCCTCGGTGGCGGCCGAGCTGTCGGTGGTCTTTTCATCGCCGCTGCCGCCGCAGCCGGACAGAGTCAACGCGATGGCGGCCATGCCGGCCGTCAGGAATGAAATGCGTCGCATGGGTTGTAGTGCCTCCACTTCGTCGTTTGGAATGCCCATCCTTGCAGGCACGGTAGTCACTGCCCGTGGCCTAGCGTTCTAACTCTGGCCGCTGAGGGGCCGTTTGTGCAAGTTCTGAAGCCAAAGGTGACCAAATCGTTATGAACACTTCAACTATTGAAGGCTGACGATGGCTGCCGGCAGGCTGGCCAGGGCCGCCTGAGTGGCCAGGTGAAGGGCACCGTAGACCTCGGAGCGGCCGCCATGGCGGGCCAGTTCGATGCGCACCGCCTGGCCCGGGGCCGGCAGGGCCCGGCGCAGCACTTCCTCCCGTACCGGATCCAGCAGAATCTGGCCCACCTCCGCCACCGGCCCGCCCAGCACCACCAGTTCCGGGCTGATCAGGTTGGCCAGGTTGGCCACGGCGGCGCCCACATACCGGGCCATCTCTTCCATCAGGCGGACCGATGGCGTGTGGCCAGAGCGGGCCAGCCGGACCCATTCCGGCAGGTCAACCCGCCTTTCCATGGCCGACCACAAGATCCCCAGCATGACCGGCGCGGAGGCCACCGTCTCCAGGCAGCCCCGGTTACCGCAACGGCACATGCGGCCGTTTTCTTCGATCGTCATGTGGCCAATCTCACCGGCCGTGCCGGCCGAACCCCGGTATAGCTGACCGTTCAGCACCAGGCCGCAGCCGATACCCGTGGCCAACCTGAGGTAGGCCAAGGCGCCGGTCAGGGGCCGGGGGCTGGGCCAGGCCCATTCGCCGTAGGCACCCAGGTTGGCGTCATTTTCCACGATCACAGGCAGGCCCAGCGCCTCCTGAAAGCGGTCCGCCAAGTTAATGCCGGTCCATTCCGGCAACAGCGCCCCGGCACCGATCTGCCCGCTGGCGCCGTCCAGCGGGCCCGGCACGCAGGCCGCCGTCGCCAGAATGTCGGCCTTGTCAACCCCGGCCTGCTCCAACAGTTGCTCGGTCAGCTTGCGGCACAGTTCCAGGCCCTGGGCGGCCGAACTGGCCGCGTTGTTGCTCTCCCGCACCTCCGCCACCACCCGTTTGCCCAGGTCAGCCAGGGCTAGGCAGATGTGCGTGCGCCCGATGTCGATCCCCAAGACCCAGCCCGGCGCCTGGCTGGAGGTAACAATCCGCGAGCGCCGCCCGGCCACCAGCGCCTCCTGGGCCTGGACCAGGCCCTCGCTGCTGAGCAGCCGTACCAAGTTGGTGACCGAAGCCGCGGACAGGCCGGTCCGCCGGGCAATCTCGGCCTGGGTCATGGGTCCGCCTAGGCGCACCTCGTCCAGCACGCGCGCCAAATTGGCCCGGCGCAGCGCGCTCTGCGAGCCGGGACTCCGCTTGGGGCTGGACATGGCAACAAGAGTGGCCCTAAGAGGGCCTTGCCGTCAAACCTTGAAGGCGCGCTGGTGAGGCCTGGCCGGCCGTCCGGCCACCGCCCGGTGGCCCCGCGGCCGGCCCACCACCAGCCGCGCCGAGCCCGCGGCCCCGGCTTACTGCAACGAAGCCCTCAGGCCGTCATCGAGCGCCGCCAAGAACTCCTCCGTGGTGAGCCAGGGAGTGTCGCGGCCCACCAAACCGGCCAGGTCCTTGGTCATCTGGCCAGCCTCGACCGTCTCGATGATGACCCGTTCCAGAGTCTCCGCGAAACCCACCACGGCCGGGGTGGAATCCAGCTTGCCGCGGTGCTTCAAGCCGCCCGTCCAGGCGTAGATCGAAGCAATCGGGTTGGTCGAGGTTGGCTTGCCCTGCTGGTGCAGTCGGTAGTGGCGGGTGACCGTGCCGTGGGCGGCCTCCGCCTCGACCGTCTGGCCGTCGGGCGTCATCAGGACGGACGTCATCAGCCCCAACGAGCCGAAGCCCTGGGCCACGATGTCGGATTCGACATCGCCGTCGTAGTTCTTGCAGGCCCACAGGTAGCCGCCCTCCCACTTCAGGGCGCTGGCCACCATGTCGTCGATCAGGCGGTGCTCGTAGTGCAGGCCGGCGGCCTCAAAGGCCGCCCGGTACTCGCTGTCATACAGGTCCGCGAAGATGTCCTTGAAGGCGCCGTCGTACTTCTTCAAGATGGTGTTCTTGGTGCTCAAGTAGACCGGGTAGCCGCGCTGCAAGCCGTAGCTGAAACAGGCCCGGGCAAAGTCCCGGATCGACTCGGTGAAGTTGTATTGGCCCATCGCCACGCCGCCCTGCTCCGGCAGGTGAACCACCTCCATCTCCACTGGCTTCGACCCGTCATCGGGCACAAACGTCAGCCAGACCGTACCCGGCTGGTCGGTGCGGAAGTCCGTCGCCTTGTACTGGTCGCCAAAGGCGTGGCGGCCAATCACAATCGGCTTGGTCCAGCCCGGGACCAGGCGCGGCACATTGGAGATGATGATCGGCTCGCGGAACACCACTCCGCCCAGAATGTTGCGGATGGTGCCGTTGGGCGACTTCCACATCTTCTTCAGGCCGAACTCCTGGACGCGGGCTTCGTCCGGCGTGATGGTGGCGCACTTGACGCCCACCCCATGCTGTTTGATGGCGTTGGCCGAATCGATGGTCACCTGGTCGTCCGTGGCGTCACGGTTCTGGATCGACAGGTCGTAGTACAGCAGATCCACGTCCAGGTAGGGCAGGATCAGGCGGTCCTTGATGAAGTGCCAGATGATGCGGGTCATCTCATCGCCGTCAAGTTCGACAACGGGGCCCGCCACCTTGATTTTGGCCATTGGGTTTCCTTACAACTGGGGGCAAAGACTCGGTTGGGACGTGGGTGGTGGTGCCCGGCGGGACGGGCAGGCCCTGCTGGGCTACCCGTCCCGGCGGCAACTTGGGCCGGCCTGGGAACGGCCGGCCGGCGGCTCACATCGAGGCGATGTCCGCAGCCTTGGACTTGACGGCATCCGCAGCTTCACGCAACTGGGCCAGTTCGGTGTCGCTCAAGGAGCGCTCCACAATCTGCTGCACACCAGTCTTGCCCAGCTTGGCCTCCACGCCCAGGTAGACATCGGCGATGCCGTACTGGCCGGTCAGCCAGGCGCACACCGGGATGGTGGCGCCGGAATCGGTGGCCACGGCGCGGGCCATGCGGGCGGCCGCGGCGGACGGCGCGTAGTAGGCCGAGCCGGTCTTGAGCAGCGCGACCACCTCGGCCCCGCCGCCACGCACCCGGGTCACCAGGGCATCGATTTCGTCTTGCGGCAGTACGTCGGCCAGCAGTTTCTCCTGGCCGTCAATCACGACCGTGCAGGCCGAAGCGACGGGCACCATGGTGTCGCCGTGGGAGCCCAGGGTCAGGGTCTTGACGGCGCTGACAGGCAGGCCCAGCTTTTCGGCCACGAACCAGGTGAACCGGGCCGTGTCCAGCACGCCGGCCTGGCCCATCACCCGCTCATGCGGGAAGCCGGTGGCGATCTGAGCCAAGGTGGTCATCTCGTCGAGGGGGTTGGAAACCACAATGACCACGGCGTCAGGGGCGTACTCGGCGATGTTCTCCGCCACGCCGCGCACAATGCCGGCGTTGACGCCCAGCAGGTCCATGCGGCTCATGCCCGGCTTGCGGGGCACGCCCGCCGTGACCACCACGACGGAAGAGTCGGCAATGACTTCATAGCCTTGGCCGTCTGGGGTGGTGGTCTTGCCCACCACTAGAGTCTCGAAGCCTTCGATGGGCCGGGACGAGTTCATGTCGAGGGCCAGGCCCTCAGACCAGCCATCGCGGATGTCGGTCATGACGACTTCATCGAAGATGTCGTACTCGGCCAGCCGTTGGGCGGTGGTGGAGCCGTAAAAGCCGGCCCCAATGACTGTTGCTTTACCGCTTCGTGCCATAACCCTTGCCTCCTCCTGGGGAACCTTTTGCTTGACAGGCGTGTTTGCCATCAATCATCCTAGCGGGACCAAGGCCCGACAACGGGGGCCTCAGTCCTGCCCAGGCGCCCGTTCAAGGGGGTAAACCAAGGCCCGCAGCCGCGCCAGATTCAGTACACGGTCCAGTCTTCAACCAGCAAGCCGGGGACCCGGCTAAACTCGCGCAGGTTGTTCGTCACCAGTGTCAGGCCCAGCGACCGGGCCTGGCCGGCCAAGAGCGAGTCATACGGCCCAATCGGCGTGCCCGCCGCCGCGCCGGCCGCCCTGACCTGCCCGGCATGCTCGGCGGCCCCCCGGGTCAGGTCCAAGATGGCGAAAAGGGACAGCAAGGCTTCCACCTCAGCCCGGTTCTGAACCGGGTTGGTCGAACGGACAGTGCCGTATTCGAGTTCCATCACCGTCACCACGGAAACCGCCACCCGGCCCGCGGCGTCGGCAAAGCGGCGCCGGTCCAGGTGTTCGCGGTGGCGCAGTAGGTCGACCAGCACGTTGGTGTCGGCCAGATAACGCAGGCTCACAGGGCCTCACGTTCTTCCGCCACACCTTGGTCGCGCTCCACCATGAAGTCGTCCGTCACCCGGCCGGGCCGGTCGAACCACTCGTCCCAACTGACACCAACTGGCGTGATGACACGGGACTGGCCCTCCACCCTGATTTCGACCTGGCGGGTCGAGTCCGGCAGCGCCACCGCCTTGGGCAGGCGCACCGCCTGCGTGCGGTTGTTCAAGAACACAGTGCCAGTGACCACGGCCGCCCCTTGCGCTAGGTATATTGCAGCAGTATATACCAGGGGCGGCCGGCGGGCCGCGGCAGGCTAGTGGAAGAAGTGGCG
>JAISTN010000265.1 GCA_031272565.1 Bifidobacteriaceae bacterium | reverse complement strand
AGCGGCTCGGTCCAGATGAACATCCCGATGGCGGAAATCGCGGCGGTGGTGCAAAACCAACTGGATGACTCACAGGGCTGGGACGTGTCGTCACTGTCGGTGGACGGCACCGACGATTCCCAGCCAACCTATTCGATGGGCTCCACCAGGCTGTATGTGATGCAGCCCGACCAGGCCTCGGTGGACCGGGCCAAGGCGGCCATCCAGGACATCCTCGAAGGGCGCTAGGCCGGCCTCCCGCTCTATTCGCTGACCCGCTGCAGGATCAACTCGCGCACACGAGCGGCGTCGGCCTGCCCCCGGGTGGCCTTCATCACCGCGCCCACAATCGCGCCGGCCGCCTGCACGCGGCCGGCCTTGATCGCCGCCGCCACGTCCGGTTGGGCTGCCAGGGCGGCGTCGACCGCCTCCAGCAAGGCCGCGTCATCGGACACCACCGCCAAACCCCGGGCCGCCACCACCTCGGCCGGTGTGCCCTCCCCCGCCAGCACCCCGGCCAAGACCTGCCGGGCCAGCTTGTCGGTGATGCGGCCCTCGCCAATCAATGCTTCCACCGCCGCGACATCGGCGGGGCTGACCGGCAAATCCGCCAACTCGACTTCCCGTTCGTTGGCCACCCGGGCCAGTTCACCCAACCACCACTTGCGGGCGCCCGCCGGGCTGGCCCCGGCCGCCACGGTGGCCTCAATCAAATCGACCGCCCCGGCGTTCACGGCCGCCAGCATTTCACGGTCGGTAAACGCCCATTCGGCCTTCAACCGGGCCCGTTTGACGGACGGCAGCTCCGGCAAGGTGGCCCGCAACTCCTCCACCCAGGCCTTGGCCGGTTCGATGGGCAACAGATCTGGCTCCGGGAAGTAGCGGTAGTCCTCAGCCTGCTCCTTGGACCGGCCGGGGCTGGTCGACTCGGTGTCCTCATGCCAGTGGCGGGTTTCCTGGGTCACCAACTGCCCCGCGCTGAGCAGGGCCCCTTGACGGCGGATCTCATAGCGGACCGCCTTCTCGATAGCCCGCAGTGAGTTGACGTTCTTGGTTTCCGAACGCTTGCCAAACGGCACCTTGGCCTGGGCGGCGGCATCGGGCACCTTGGGCCGCAACGACAAGTTGACGTCCGCCCTGAGCGAACCCTGCTCCATGCGGGCATCGGAGATGCCCAAGGCCAACACCACCTCGCGCAGGGCGGCCACATAGGCCCGGGCCACCTCCGGGGCGCGGGCGCCGGCCCCTTCGATCGGCTTGGTCACAATCTCGATCAGGGGCATGCCGCCGCGGTTGTAGTCCACCAAGGTGTAGTCCGCGCCCTGGATGCGCCCCGTGGCGCCACCGACGTGGGTGTTCTTGGCCGCGTCCTCCTCCATGTGGGCCCGCTCGATCAGGACCCGGAAAACCGTGCCGTCCTCCAACTCCACGTCCAGGTAGCCGTCCTGGTCGATCGGGTCTTCATACTGCGAGATCTGATAGTCCTTGGACAGGTCGGGGTAGAAGTAGTTCTTGCGTGCGAAAGTGCAGCGCTCCGCAATGCGGCAGTGCAGGGCCAAGCCCAGGCGGATGGCGGATTCGACCGCCTTGTGGTTGACGGCCGGCATGGCCCCAGGCAGGCCAATGCAAACCGGGCAGACCTGCGTGTTGGGCGGGGCGCCAAACGTCGTGGCGCAACCGCAGAACATTTTGGTGCGGGTGTTCAACTCGACGTGCACCTCAATGCCCATGACCGGGTCAAAGCTCTCCAGCACGTCATCGAATCTGGCCAAGGTGACGTCGCTCATGCTGGATCACCGCCTTCCTGTCCGCCCGCACCGGGCAAGGCCGGCGCCTGGTCCAGCAGCGGCCCGCCCCAGCGTTGCACCAGGGCCGCCTCCAGCGCCCCGCCGGCCTGATACAGGAAGGCGTCCGCCCGGGCCGGGGCCAGGAACTGGATGCCCACCGGCAAGCCGTCCTCCGCCAGGCCGCCCGGTACCGAAATGCCCGGGATGCCCGCCAGGTTGGCTGGGATGGTGGCGATGTCGCCCAAATACATGGCTAACGGATCGTCCAGCTTCTCCCCCAGCTTGAAGGCCGTGGTGGGCGCTGTGGGGCTGACCAACACATCGACCCGGTTGAAGGCGTCCTCAAAGTCCCGCTGAATCAGGGTACGAACCTTCTGGGCGCTGCCGTAGTAGGCGTCGTAGTAGCCGGCGGAAAGCGCATACGTGCCCAGGATGATACGGCGTTTGACCTCGGCGCCAAAGCCGGCCCAGCGGGTGGCACCCATGACCGTTTCCACCGTCACCGGGCCGTCTGGGGGCGCCAGGCGCAGGCCGTAACGGATGGCGTCGAAGCGGGCCAGATTGGAACTGGCTTCACTGGGCATGATCAGGTAGTAGGCCCCCAGCGCGTACTTCAGGGCCGGGCAACTGACCTCTTCGACGGTGGCGCCTAGCTGCTGCAGCAGGTCCAGGGCCTCCCGGAAGCGCGCCAACACACCGGGCTGGAAACCCTTGCCGCCCAACTCTTTGACAATGCCCACTCTGAGGTGCCCGATTTCGCCCGCCAAGCCTTGCCGAGCGGCCTCGACCACGGGCGGCACCGGGTCGGTCAAAGACGTCTGGTCCATCGGGTCGTGGCCACCGATCAGTTGGTGCAGCAGGGCCGTGTCCAGCACGTTGCGAGCCACCGGGCCAACTTGGTCCAGGGACGAGGCCATGGCCACCAGGCCATAGCGCGACACGCCGCCATAGGTTGGCTTGACGCCCACCGACCCGGTGACGGCGGCCGGCTGGCGGATCGACCCGCCGGTGTCGGAACCCAAGGCCAGCGGCGCCTCGAAGGCAGCCACCGCGGCGGCCGAACCGCCCCCCGAACCACCCGGGATGCGGTCCAAGTCCCACGGGTTGTGGGTGGGGCCGTAGGCCGAATGCTCGGTCGAACTGCCCATGGCGAACTCGTCCATGTTGGTCTTGCCCAAGATGGGCAGGCGGGCCGCCCGGACCTTCTTGACCACCGTGGCGTCGTAGACCGGCACCCAGTTCTCCAG